>NZ_BAKH01000022.1 GCF_000614105.1 Prevotella micans DSM 21469 = JCM 16134 | reverse complement strand
GCATTTTTATAAAAACGATTCACGGCAGCTATTCGATTTACACATATTTATAAAAGCGATTCACGGCAGCTATTCGATTTACACATTTTTATAAAAGCGATTCACGGCGGCTATGTAATATAAATTATATTCTACAATAAACACGGATAGGCTGGATAATTTTCGGGAAAATTCCGTAGAACGTCACTTGCGACCAGGCATATTATCAACAATCTTGACCTGTCGACAGGAAATATCTCCCGACGACGACAATAATACAACCTATGCAATCTCGATTTAAGACAAACTCCCACTCGGCCGCCAGGCGCATGTAGGGACAGACCCCGTGTCTGTCCGCACCCATCAGATAAGAGCAGAATATATCATGCGGGCGGTAGACAAAATTGGCATGGGGTATCGGACAGACACGGGGTCTGTCCCTACATGCGGCCTGGCGGCCGAGTGGGCACCCGCGACTGTCCGCCGCCCCGTCAGATAAGAGTAGGGACAGACCCCGTGTCTGTCCGCCCCCGTCAGATAAGAGCAGAATATATCATGCGGTCGGTAGACAGAATTGGCAAGAGATATTGGACAGACACGGGGTCTGTCCCTACATGCGGCCTGGCGGCCGAGTGGACAGACCCTATTTCATGATATTCAACGAGTAAGTGCAACGTGAGATTATACCGTATACAATATGCCGATTATTCTTCCTCGACGGCATATTCGGCCAACGCACGGAGGGGCGATCTGAGAACCTTATCCAAGGTAAATCCGAACTCTCCGGCAACCTGGCGTAGATTCTTTTCAAAGAAAAAGGCAATGCTGCCAACGGCCGAAATGGTTTGCAAGTCGGCCGTTCGATAGGCCAGGATGTTTCGACTGAAAAAAGCGCGAAAATTTTCGTTCACCAACTCGTTTACCTCCGGAATATCGCTGTGGCGGGAAACGAACGGCGATAATCCAGCCAAAAAACGGTTGGCCGACGGCTGACGATAAACCCGCTCGATAACGGCAGGATAACTTAACCCCTCTTCGTCCTCGAAAAGTTTGCGCACCCGGTCGGGAAGCAATCCTTTATACATCGCGTTGAGGAATATTCGCCCGAGCGACGCACCGCTACCCTCGTCGCCAAGAATATACCCAAGCGGCGGAACGTTGCTCTGAATCTGCCGCCCGTCGTAGAGACAGCTATTCGATCCGGTGCCAAGGATACACGCAATTCCGGCCCGTTTTCCAAGAAGTGCGCGAGCTGCACCGAGCAAATCGGTTTGCACCTCAATACTGGCATCGGGAAAGTTCACGCGGAGAGCTTCGGCCATACGTTCGGCGGCACCGGCAGTACATCCCGCACCGAAGAAAGCCACGCGAGCGATGGGAATATTAACGTTCGGGAGAAGTTCGCGGCGAAGAATATCGTCGATCGTCTCGGCCGACATGTGGACGGGGTTTATTCCCTGGGTTTTTATTACGATGGAATCTGAAATCTTTTCGAAAGCATCGGCAATCAGCCAATCGGTTTTGGTGCTTCCGCTGTCTGCAATAAGTGTCATAATGATGATTATTTGTGTCGGGAGGCAAAATTAGCAAAAAGGGGCTTAGCGCCCGTCGGCAGGGCGCTTCATCGGCAAATCGTTCTTATTATATTACCTTTGCGCCTACCAATTTCATAATCAATAAAAAGTAAAGACAGAAATGAAAGCATTCGTTTTTCCCGGACAGCTCGCAGTTCATCGGAATGGGCAAAGAGCTCTATGACAGGAATCCGCTGGCCGAAGAAATGTTCAATAAGGCCAACGATATTCTTGGTTTCAAAATAACCGATATTATGTTCGCCGGAACCGACGAGCAACTCAAAGAAACCAAAGTTACTCAACCGGCGGTGTTCATTCACAGCGTTGTTTCGGCGCTCTGCATGGGAGCCGATTTCAAACCGATGATGGCAGCGGGCCATTCGCTCGGCGAATTTTCGGCACTCGTCGCCGTTGGAGCATTGAGCTTCGAAGACGGATTGAAACTCGTTGCAGCCCGCGCAACGCAATGCAGAAAGCTTGCGAAAAGAATCCGGGTACGATGGCAGCAATCATCGGATTGGCCGACGAAAAAGTGGTCGAAATCTGCGAAGAAGTGTCGAAGAGCGGCAAGATTGTCGTGGCAGCCAACTTCAATTGCCCCGGTCAGCTTGTCATTTCGGGTTCGCAAGAAGGCATCGACGCAGCTTGCGAAAAGATGAAAGCCGCCGGAGCTAAACGAGCCCTCCCGCTGAAAGTGGGTGGAGCATTCCACTCGCCGCTGATGCAACCAGCCAAAGACGAACTCCAGGCCGCCATCGAATCAACCAAATTCAAAGTGCCGAGCTGTCCGGTTTATCAAAACTTCGACTCACTTCCGCACAGTGTTCCCGAAGAAATCAAAGCTAATCTGATTGCACAACTAACGTCGAGCGTCAGATGGACAGAAAGCGTGCAACACATGATTGCAAACGGAGCAAACGAGTTCGTTGAATGCGGTCCTGGCAAAGCTCTGCAAGGAATGATTGGCCGAATCGACAGCTCGGTTAGCGTTCACGGAGCCGAATAAGACTCGCTATACGAATAAGAGAATCACATCTCCCCAATCTCCTTTATCCCAACTAGAAAACGGGCGGAGATTGGGGAGCATTGCATAAAGATTTATGAAGAAAAAACTAATCATCTACCAAACGTTCGTGCGCATCTTCGGCAACAGAAACCTCACACGGAAAGAATTCGGAACAATAGCCGAAAATGGCGTCGGCAAAATGAACGATTTCACGTCTGAAACGCTGAAACAAATTCGCGATTTCGGAGTAAACTGCATCTGGTTCACCGGAATTCTGCGGCATGCAACAACAACAGATTATTTCCGGTTCGGCATACCGTCGCAAAACCCACGAGTGGTGAAAGGAAGAGCCGGCTCGCCATATGCTATCGTCGATTATTACGACATCGACCCCGATCTGGCCGTAGATGTTTCAAAACGTATGCAAGAGTTCGAAGCGCTGGTGAAACGAACTCACGAAAAGGGAATGATGGTTGCCATAGACTTTGTGCCGAATCATGTAGCACGCCAGTATAAAAGCATCGCGAAGCCCGACGGAGTTAGCGACCTGGGCGAAAACGATGACTGCGGAAAACATTTCTCGGCCGAAAATAACTTCTACTACTGCCCGGGATGCGCACTCGACCTTTCAGACGTTCCGGTTGAAGAATATGCCCAAAACAGCGAACCCTACGAAGAATTCCCGGCACGATGCACAGGCAACGACCGCTTCGACGCTCACCCCGGGGCAAACGACTGGTTCGAAACCGTGAAACTCAACTACGGAGTAGATTATTGCGACGCCGGCGGACGAAGTAACCACTTCTCTCCCACCCCGGACACATGGCGAAAGATGACCGACATATTGCTCTTCTGGGCACAAAAGGGCGTCGACGTTTTCAGATGCGACATGGCCGAAATGGTTCCCACCGAGTTCTGGCAATATGCCAAACAGAAGGTGAAACAACAGTTCCCCGAAATAATCTTTGTCGGCGAGGTCTATAATCCCGCACAATACAGAGATTACATCGCCGCCGGATTCGACTATCTCTACGATAAAGTGGGGATGTATGACACTCTGCGAGACGTGATTTGCAACCACAGGCCAGCAACCGACATCACCTTCGCATGGCAACAAACTGACGACATTCGGTCAAACATGCTCTACTTTCTCGAGAATCACGACGAGCAACGAATCGCCTCAACCTTCTTCGCCAACGACCCCACCAAAGCCATTCCCGCAATGCTGGTGGCTGCACTGCTCGGCCCGAATCCGCTCATGATTTACGCCGGGCAGGAATATGGCGAACTCGGAATGGACAAAGAAGGATTCTCCGGCTGCGACGGCCGCTCTACAATCTTCGACTACTGGGCTCTCGAAAGCATCTACCGCGCTACATAAACCGCCAACATCTCGTCAAAACCGCCCGCAACCTGGGCGTCATCTACAAGAATATTCTACGTATAGCCAACCGGAATATCATATCCGAAGGCCTGATGTACGACCTCATGTACGCCAATCCGCAAAGCACGCACTTCGACAGTCGGCACCTCTTCACCTTCATGCGTCGCAGAGACAACGAAACTCTATTAGTGGTTGCCAATTTTTCCGACCAAATTCAAGAAGCCGACATAATCATTCCTGCTCACGCTTTCGACTTCCTCGCACTTCCCGAAAGCGACGTAACGGCAACCGACCTGCTAACCTCTCGGAAGCAAACTCTCCGACTACGGCGCGACAAGTCAGTATCGCTCACTGTCCATCCTCACGACGGTTGCGTAATGAAGTTCTGAAATCTTTACTATTGATTCATGTCAATAAAACACTGAAATGCTCTGTTACACCCCGTTATGAGGCCATTTTGTAAATGAAACCTTATAGCCTGTCGGATATTTCCGTTACTTTTGCAACCAATCATTAACAAGATGTTATTCAAGAATTATTCTGATTTACAAACAATAGACATTAAGAAATTATGGTAGAAAAGAAATCAACTAGCGCAGTGAAGACAACAGCCAAGAAAGCATCATCCCAAAAGGCCATAAACATGGGCAACATGCTCAATGCCGAGAATGTGGGATTTAAAGCAGGCGATGTTTACAACGCACTCGCAGCAGCTAACAAAGCACTAACAGTGGCAGAGATTGCCAAAACCGCAGAAATCAGCATGGAAGAAGTACTTCTCGGAATCGGCTGGCTCCTGAAAGAGGGCAAAGTGAAAGACGAGGCAAACAAGATGACTCTCGCTTAATCAGAAGATTAAATTTTATATTATTAAACACGATTGGTCTGTATACGGTTAGAACGTATGCAGACCTTTTGTATTTCCCCCTACCCTATCCCAACTTTGGGAAAGCGTGCCTGAGATTTTATATGCGTTTCCCAACTCATCGGACGCTGGTATCATTATTTCTTTTATATGTTATGTGGAGGGGTAGACCAAATTGGCATGGGTGTCGGACAGACACGGGGTCTGTCCCTACATGCAGACGTGCTGCCCTAGTTGGTACCCGCGTATAATCCTTTGTTCATCCGTGAGTCTAGGCGGGTTCTTAAACCAGCCCCACGTATCATACGTGTAAAATCGTTGTATTACGAGTGCAGGAGTAAAACCAAATAGTTTGGATCTTGCGGAACTTCCGCGAGCATAAAACAAAACAGTTTGAGTGCCGCGGAACTTCCGCAAGTATAAAACAAAATGGTTTGAGCGCCGCGGAACTTCCGCAAACATAAAACAAAACAGTTTGAGCACGGCGGAACTTCCGCAAGCATAAAACAAAATGGTTTGAGTGCGGCGGAACTTCCGCAAGTATAAAACCAAATAGTTTGAGCGCCGCGGAACTTCCGCGAGCATAAAACAAAATGGTTTGAGCGCTACGGAACTTCCGCAAGCATAAAACAAAATGGTTTCGACGCTGCGGAACTTCCGCGAGCATAAAACAAAATGGTTTGAGCGCTGCGGAACTTCCGCAAGCATAAAACAAAATGGTTTGAGCGCGGCGGAACTTCCGCAAGCATAAAACCAATTATCAGAGCTTTTGAATTTCCTCCCAAATTCGTTGAACAGGGAACCCCATAACATTATAGTAGCTGCCATTGATGGAGGTTACGCCAATATAGCCTATCCATTCCTGAATACCGTAGGCACCGGCCTTGTCGAACGGTTTGTAGCGGGTAATGTAATGGTTGATTTCTTCGTTGGATAGCTGTTTGAAAGTTACGTCGGTGGTTACCGAGAAACTGCGCTGGCAGGAAACTGTTGTAAGACAAACGCCGGTGATAACCTGGTGAGTTCGCCCGCTGATAAGCCGTAACATTCGTGCCGCATCGTGGGCGTCGACAGGTTTACCGAGTACTTGATTGTCGACAATAACAACCGTATCGGCCGTTATGAGAAGGTCGTTTTCGACGAGCTTACCGGTATAAGGCTCGGCCTTCTCCACGGCAATGAATTGGGGCACGTCGCAAACTGGCAGATTCTTCGGAAACGATTCCGACACTCCAGGTAACACTCGCACCTCAAACTCAATATCAAGTCCGGAAAGTAATTCCCGACGGCGCGGCGACGCACTGGCCAGGATTATTCTATAGTTCTGTTTCACCACCCGAAAGCCTCGCTTGATGTCATCCATTTGCCCTGAGCGCGCAGAACTTGTTCTATTATGTCACGACCAACGCCATGTCCGCCGATACGGTCGCTCACGTAGTCCGACACGGCTTTGATATCTATGCACGCATCCTTCGGACAACAGGCGCATCCGGCACGTAGCATAATATCGCGGTCGGGAATGTCGTCGCCCACATATATCATCTCCTCCTCGAGCAACCCATATTTCTGCATCAATTCGTTCCAAACCTTGATTTTTCGAGAACAATTGAGAAAGATGTCCTTCACACCAAGATACTCGAACCTGCGGCGGATGTTTTCGTCGCGTGCGCCGGTTATTATGGCTATGTGCAAACCCAGTTTAACGGCCAGCTGAATTACATATCCGTCTTTCATATTCACAGTTCGGAGGGGTTCGCCGTCCGGGCCCATCGAAACAGTTTCGCCCGAGAGAACGCCGTCGACATCGAATACCACTGCGCGTATTTTCTTTAAGTCGTAATTAATCATGATTGTTGTTTTTTGTTTCGTTGATGAATGCTTGTCGACATTCGTTCGTATAAATCTTTGAGCCGCGAATCGCCGGACATAAGCTGGGCCTGCGAACGGATTATATTCTCGTCGAATCTCACGGCTGGCCCGGTTTGAGCCTTGTTAGGAGGAAGTCGATGAACCTTTGCGGCGGTTTCGTCGATGAGAGGAAGTAGCACGTCGAATGGAATATCGCGTTGTCCGAGGATTCCAGCCGCGATGTCATAACAATGATTCACAAAGTTGCACGCCCAAACGGCCGAGAGATGCAAATATCGCCGGTCGGCCGAATCCAGATGCCTGTGATTATGCGATATTCCGTCGGCCAGCAAATCGATTTCTCTTTCCACCTGCGCATCGCATCCTTCGATGAAGAGTGGCACGTTAGTAAACTCAATTTCGCGGCACTTGGAGAAAGTTTGCAGGGGGTAAAGAACTCCATATCGCTTCGCCATCCCCCGGAAACAATCCATCGGAGTCGAACCGGATGTGTGCAGCATTAGTCCATTTTCCCGTCCGTTGCACACCTCATGAATAATCTCGGTAAGTGCGGCGTCAGTCACGGCGAATATGTAAACATCGGCGTCGCGAACAATCATCTCTATGCAGTTCGTGTGCGATGCCCCCAATTTTTCGGCCAATTCAGCTGCAGCCTCTATCGTCCTACTATATACCTGAGTTATCTCGTGTCCTGCTCGTTGCAAAGCTCCTCCGATATGTGTTGCCAGATTCCCGGCTCCGATGAGAACTATTTTCATAATGGCGGCAAAATTAAGTAGACATCTGCTTAAAACTCCCATTATCTCATTTTAATGGCCTTTCGTATAAGCAACATTTAGTACTAGCACTTTCCGCAATCAGATACAAGACTCCCAGTAATTAGCGTTAACTGGAAGGCTATAAACAATAAAAGGCTTGTCTCACGACAAACCTATTTATTATACAAAAACATTATGAAATAATTTTATTTCGCGAACAAGATTTTCATTTGATAATTTGGAGCTCCTTCTTCTCCCAGATTTATACTCTCTATGCCTGCCTGCATAAACGACATTTCCGTTCGCAATAGCGTTCGCATTGCACGCGAATGTCGTAGCCTAGCATTGCGCCGAGAATAAAGTCTTCTTCAGGAGTAAGCTTGTTCAAAGGTTTCGTAACTATAAGCTGAATCGCGTTAAGACATTCCTGCCTGCCAAAAAACAAGTTTAAACAGGTTTCGCCTACGGGTTGCGTTAGGTAGGGAATATTTTGGCGATCAAGCCTTGCTTTCACGGATGATTCATACCTCTTGTTGAAAGTGTAAAGAACCATTTGCCTGACACCTTTCTTGAATTCATAGATATGGTTCATAAGAACTTTCATATCTGCTGAGAGCATCATTTCCGTATCCATAAGCTACGAGCTTGAAAAAGGGAGCCTCTCGATATTCGTCTTAGAGCTGAGCTTTGATGCTCTCAATCCAAGAGTCTATGCGACCTTCGGTTTTGTCTTCTTCGTTCACGTCGTCGAGGGCAAGACCAACGAAGTTTCCGTCAATAACGGCGTCGCTGTCATCGAATGTGTAGTCTGAGGTCGACACGCCGGGGAGGATATTTGCGCCTTGAGCTGCATCATAGATTTCCTTCATTGCTCCACAGAATGTGTCGGAGTAGGATTCGCAGTCGCCACAACCGAACAGAGCAACAGTTTTGCCTGTGAGGTCGGCTTCTTTGAGCACGTTTATTCCGTCATACCAATCGTCTTGCAACTCGCCTGCACCCCATGTAGAGGTTCCAAGAATCAAGTTGTCGTTGTTGGCAACGGTATCGGCATTGAAATCCGAAACGTTGATTACTTCTGCACCAAGTTTGCTTCCAATGGTATTTGCGATGTTTTCGCAAGTTCCGGTTGATGAACCGTAAACTACAATTGTTTTCTTCATATTCCTAAGTAATTGACTTTATTTCTGATTTAACATTTGCAAAGGTAACTGGGCGCATTCTTTCTCACAATACCTAAATGTAGGGTGTACCTCAAAATACCTACTATTAAGTAGAAGTAACTTTCATCTCTTTATGAATTTTCGATGGGCACGAATGTATATTCCAGGCGAAAGGCTCTCTGCATCGAGCCCCACGAATCGTCCGTCGAGCAAATAGATTGCATTCGAACTCGATGATTCGGACTCTACCTCTTCAATTCCAGCAGCGGATAACTTCAGAACCTCTTTCAATCCGGCGAGAACATCAATTTGTCCATAGCCATATCGGTTGTTGGGATAATTGGCTACACTGTCATTATGAGTACTCGTGCGTGCGAATATTGCTCGGCAATCGGCCGCTGTGAGCTTCGGATATGCCTCGAGCCACAAAGCAATAGCACCTGCCACAATAGGTGTCGACATGGATGTACCGCTATTTGCATTCCATGCATAGGTGCGATTGTTGAGTTGAAAATGGCGCACATCGCTCGCTATCAGTGCACCGTTGTTTGCAGGATTCATCACAAAGTGAGAGCTGTAGGCTGATATTATATTATGCCCAGGTGCAACCACTTCAGGCTTCAATCGACCATCGCGACTTGGTCCGGTACTCGAATAGTAAGTCAACCTACCGTCCTTTCCTGAGTTATAAATCTTTCTTTCGCCCAAATAATTAACGAATTCCGTACGATATGCCGTGGCCCCGACAGCAATAACCGACGGTGCACTGGCCGGGGTATGAACACTTTGCGAAACATCACCATCCACAAGTGCAGGGTTAAGATCGCGTGGCGTGAGATAACCTCTCATTCTGTACACCTCCACATCTGCGTCTGTACCAACTATTTCAAAAGATGCAAACACGTCGTGACCTAACGATGGACTGGAGGATATAATGAAATCATAGGCCGTTCGCGACAAGTCATAGCACGATGGATAGGCCGACACTTTAACGATATATTGACGACCGCCTACAAGTAGAGTATCGCACAGCAACGAGTCGGTACTCGCAACTATTCGTTCGGTTGGAATCGTAAAAATGGTCGGATTATGTTTGTCATTATAGACTGCCACCCGAAATACAAATTCATCGGCCGATAAAGCCGTGAGAGATACCTTATCAGGATTACCTAGCAAAAAATTACCCGCACTCTCCCGACCACGTTCTTTATGGAGATGGTTAATGAATTCACCTTCGTTACCTGCCGATGCCACAATAATTCTTCCAGGCCCGGTGAGTGAGTCGAGTACCTCGTTGATTAGCATTTCTTCATTGGTAAATCCTTGCGGTGAACCTTCGCTGAAGTTAATTACACATGGTTTAGAAACACTCCGAGCGTAGTCGAAAATATATTTAAATCCGAGCAAGTCGGTTGCATAAGTATATTTATAATATAAGGTAGGATCGATGAACCTAGCGTTATCGCTCGTTACATTGGCCACCAAGCAGATATCAGCCTCGGGCGCCATACCTCTATAATTTGATACGACTCCAGGAGCTTCGACTCCACTTCCAGCAGCTATTCCAGCCGTGTGTGTCCCGTGAGCCTCTGTCTGTCCGTCGCGCGAACATCCTATAATTTCTAGAGCCTTCTGTCCCACATAATCGCGCCCCACACATAGCCTACTGCCTAGGGTATCGGTCGACAACTGGTCCCACATTGCCACGATTCTATTACGCCTCATATCAATCGTGTAAAACGTTGGATGCGTAAGATCGAATCCAATGTCCTGCACACCAATCACGACTCCCCTGCCAGTATATTCATGGGGTAAATTCATGCCGCTATTCACTGCCTCGGCGTTCACTAGAAACCGAGTCGTATCCATATGTACTGATGCAAAATGGCCTGTCTCAATGCGTTTCACTTCCTCGCTATTTGACATCTGGGCAAGATTATTCAGTGGAATCATAGTGACATAAATATCTCCGAATTTGGCCATGATTTCGCAACCATATTCTTTTAGTGTATTCTCGCTCGTCGCACGTACCAAAGCCGTGAGCAAAGCCGTTCTATCATTAGTTTCATTTCTAAATTGAGCTTTCGTCTTGTTGCCATAAGTTTCTATAGCCGCCTCACGCACCAGTGCCGACATCTTCCATAATACAGGCTTCTGGCCGATAATCTCAAGAGTTTGCACAAGTAAGACTAAAAGAACCCCTCCGATTCTAATACAATCTATTAACCTCTTCATAAATCATATATTGATTTTCAGCGTACAAATAAAAATAATTTAAACGATATATCAAACTCACATCTCCATCACTCTCCGAACAAATAGAGAGAATATTCATCGCCCTGACAAGAGGTGTCTAAATATTTATTTGAAAAGCTTCACGATGTAAATGCGGAACAGTGCTCTATTGTATACATTTAATTTTGAACATCTTGCTACCTTTGCGCACATGCGATTAGAAAGGCTTTCTATCATTAATTATAAGAATATTCAGGCTACAAATCTGACTCTTTCTCCCAAGATGAACTGCTTCATCGGACATAATGGCGCCGGCAAGACCAATTTGCTTGACGTTATTTATTATTTGTCATTCTGCCGGAGTGCATTCAATTCGAAAGATTCGGAGGTAATACGACACGAAAGCGATTTCTTCATGCTTGAGGGCGATTATGCTGCCGACGATGATACACACGAGCAAATTTATTGCGGGATGAAGCGGGGCACAAAAAAACATTTTAAACGGAACAAGAAAGAATATAAACGACTCTCGGAACACATCGGATTGATTCCATTGACGTTTGTTTCGCCAGCTGACATCTCTGTTATAGAAGGTGGAAGCGATGAACGACGCAAATTGATGGACGTTGTGATTGCACAATACGACCGTACCTACCTCGACTCGCTCACATTATATAACAAAGTGCTTCAACAACGCAATAGTTTACTGAAACAAGAGGACGAGCCAGACCTTACGCTCATGGAGCTACTCGAAATGCAGATGGCGGAGCATGGCGAAAAGGTATTTACCAAACGGGATGCATTTGTGAAAGAGCTCATCCCGATGTTCGAGGAGATTTATGCAACGATTTCATCAAGTAATGAGCGTGTTTCATTAGGATATTCGTCACATTGTCAACGCGGACCGCTATTGGAAGTGATTCAACGAGACAGGATGAAGGACCGCATCATGGGATACTCGCTACATGGAATCCATAAGGATGATCTGCAGATGGAGCTGGGTGGATTTCCGATAAAACGAGAGGGCAGTCAGGGTCAGAGCAAGTCGTTTGTGCTTGCGCTGAAACTCGCACAGTTCAAATACCTGCAACGCACAGCTCAGGACAACACCCCATTACTATTGTTAGATGATATTTTTGACAAACTCGACGCCTCACGAGTAGAACAGATTGTGAGATTGGTTTCGACCGACAACTTCGGACAGATTTTCATTACCGACACCAACCGCGAACATCTAGACAAGATTCTCGAGAATTCCAATTTCGACTATAAACTCTTTGCTGTCGAGGGCGGCGAAGTCACAGAAAGGGGTCAGACCGATGTTCAGACGTAAGGTTCAACCGCTATCTGCGCTCATAAACCAGTTTCTGCGGCAAGAGGGATTGGAAACTCCGCTGCTGCAAAAACGCCTACTCGATGCGTGGGCCGAGGTTATGGGTGCGACGATAGACGGATACACTGCCGAAAAGACAATTCGGAATCAAACGCTTTTCGTTAAGCTCACCAGCCCGGCTTTACGAGCTGATCTCAGCATGATGCGCACCGAATTGATTAAGAAACTCAACTCCAAAGTAGGGGCGATGATAATTACCGACATACGATTTTACTAAGAATAAAGATTAATACATTTCAAGATTATGACACTCTATCCAAAGCTAATCACCGATGTGTTGAAACAGGTGATTTATCCAGGAACGAAGAAAAGCATCATCGAGAGCGAAATGTTGGCCGACGATGTGCGAATAGACGGACAGAAGGTTAGCTTCACATTGATTTTCCCGCGGGAAACCGATCCGTTTCTCAAGTCGACGCTCAAGGCTGTCGAAGCCCAACTCCACTATTCATTGGGTAAGGACATCGAGGTGAGCATCAATACGGAGTTCAGATCGGCTCCCCGTCCGGAGGTAGGAAAACTACTTCCGGAGGTAAAGAACATCATAGCTGTGAGTTCCGGGAAGGGCGGCGTGGGTAAAAGCACAGTGGCTGCGAACCTGGCGATAGCTCTAGCGCGATTGGGATACAAGGTTGGGCTGCTGGACACAGACATTTTCGGTCCGAGCATGCCAAAAATGTTCGGGGTGGAAACCGAACGCCCTTATGCAGTCGAAAAAAACGGTCGGCAGCTCATCGAACCGCTCGAGAAGTATGGAGTAAAGCTGCTGTCGATAGGCTTTTTTGTTAATCCGGACACGGCCACACTATGGCGCGGCAGCATGGCGTCAAATGCACTTAAGCAACTCATTGCCGACGCCGACTGGGGAGAGCTCGACTATTTCATTCTCGACACGCCCCCAGGCACGAGCGACATTCATCTAACCCTTTTGCAGACGCTTGCGATAACCGGCGCCGTAATTGTATCCACCCCGCAGGCAGTGGCGCTAGCGATGCGCGAAAAGGGGTTGATATGTATCGCAATGAGAAGGTCAACGTGCCAATTCTTGGGCTGGTTGAAAACATGGCATGGTTCACTCCGGCCGAACTCCCGGAAAACAAATACTACATCTTCGGTCAGAACGGCTGCAAGAATCTCGCCAAGGAATTAGATTGTCCATTATTGGCCCAAATCCCTATTGTTCAGAGCATCAGGGAGAGTGGCGACAATGGTCAGCCATCGGCTGCGCAAGTCGATTCTGTATCGGGACAAGCATTTATAAACCTTGCGCAGGCGGTTATAACGGTTGTAAACCGGCGAAACAAGGAGAAAGCCCCAACAAAAATTGTCGAAATAAAGAAATGACTCATCAGCCGACATGGAAAAGAAACTCCGTCTTCTCTTCATTTGCCTAGGCAACATTTGTCGTTCGCCGGCAGCCAATGCCGTTATGCAAAAGTTGGTCGATGAGACTGGCAAAACCAACAAATACTTCATAGATTCAGCCGGAATAGGAGCGTGGCACATTGGACAACTGCCCGACAAGCGAATGCGACAGCATGCACAGTTGCGCGGATATAACGTGAACCATATTGCACGACAGTTCAACGCTGCACACGACTTCGATTCGTTCGATTACATCATCGTTATGGACGAAGAAAACTATGAAGACATAAGCACCCGAGCCCGTTCGGAAGCCGATATGAATAAGGTTTTAAGGATGGCAAGCTTCCTAAAAGCCTATCCGAACGACTCTTTTATTCCCGACCCCTACTACAGTGGCGCCGAAGGTTTTGAACACGTACTCGATTTACTGGAGGATGCCTGCGCCGAATTGCTTCGCAAACTCGAAAAGCAATGATTAAAAGAATTCGGCAATGGCTCAAGAAGCTGTCGTTCCGCACAGGCGTAATTGTATTATTAACTTGCATTCCATTCTATATCATTTCGTTTGCCCAGATGCTTCTTCCGCTATCTACGCCAACCAAAGGCATTCTTTGGACGGTGTTTTTCGGCATGGCGAAAATTTTCCAGTATGGCGGATTGACCATCCTGGGTACGGAAGGATATAAACGAGTGAAAGAACACATAAAGAATAAACGAAAAACCAATTAATTTTTTTAGTTATGATACAGGAATATATCAATGAGAACAAAGAACGAATGCTTGAAGAACTTTTTAGTCTCATTCGCATTCCAAGTGTAAGTGCCCAACCAGACAAGCACCGTCCAGACATGATGCGGTGTGCTCAACGATGGCAAGAGTTGTTAACCGCTGCGGGCGTCGACAGAACGGAGATAATGCCCACGGCCGGGAATCCGATTGTTTATGCCGAGAAGATGGTAAACCCGTCTGCAAAAACAATTCTAGTATATGGTCACTACGACGTTATGCCAGCCGAGCCGTTTGAATTATGGAAAAGCCAACCATTCGAACCGGAAGTTCGCGATGGACATATCTGGGCACGTGGAGCCGACGACGATAAAGGACAGTCATTTATTCAAGCGAAAGCCTTTGAATACATAGTCAAACATGATTTGCTTCGCCACAACGTTAAATTCATTCTCGAAGGCGAGGAAGAAATCGGTTCACCAAGCCTAAGCGCTTTCTGCGAAGAGCACAAAGACTTATTGAAGTGCGACGTAATACTGGTTTCAGATACAAGTATGCTCGCCGCCGACCTGCCATCGCTCACAACAGGATTGCGAGGATTGGCCTACTGGCAAATCGAAGTCACCGGTCCGAACCACGACTTACATTCAGGCCACTTCGGCGGAGCGGTTGCCAACCCAATTAACGTTCTATGCAAGCTCATTGCCGACGTAACCGGTAAGGACGGTAAGATAACCATTCCAGGATTCTACGACAACGTTGAAGAAGTTCCCGAAAACGAAAGACGTATGGTTGAACAAATACCGTTTGATGAAGAGAAATACAAACAGTCGCTTGGAATCGATGAGCTTTTCGGTGAGGAAGGCTACAACACAATTGAGCGCAACGGCTTCCGACCCTGTTTCGACGTCTGCGGAATCTGGGGAGGCTATACCGGAGAGGGTTCAAAAACCGTCATACCATCGAAAGCATATGCCAAACTTTCGTGCAGACTAGTTCCGCACCAGAATCATAATGAAATAGGACAGTTAGTTGTCGACTATTTCAAACGCGTTGCCCCTAAAACCGTTAAAGTCGATATCCAATCTTTGCACGGCGGAGAAGGATATGTTTGCCCAATCGACATGCCGGCCTACAAGGCGGCCGAACGTGGTTTTGAAAAAGCATTCGGACGTCGTCCGCTGCCTGTCCGCCGTGGTGGAAGTATTCCAATTATTTCGACTTTCGAGCGAATTCTTGGAGTGAAAACCGTACTAATGGCTTCGGACTGGAATCGAATGCCATCCATTCGCCAAACGAAAATATGCCGCTTAAGTTGATATGGAAAGGTATAGACGCCGTTGTAAACTTCCATCTGGAGTACGACAAGGATTAATGCAGTAACCGGAAAGTTTATACCATATTATAAAAAAGCAAAGAGGGCCGACATCGGCCCTCTTTGCTTTTTTATACTCCTATATGCCAACTAATATTATTCTTAAACTCATATATCCTATAAAGATTATAAACATACATATATTTCTTATTCGCAGAGATTCGGTAAACATTAAACATATATACGTTTTTAAATTAAAGACACTATATACATGATAACTATATATATTGTTTTAAACCGAAGAAGTTATTTGAATTATAAACACAGGTATGTTTTGCATTAAAGAATATCCTAAATGTTAAAACTGACATATGTTTTTATATCGCAGAGACTCTCCAGATACTAAACGCACATAAGTTTTACACCAAAGAGCCTCTTTAATATTAAATCGTACATATGTTTTTATATCACCGAGGCTCAACGATTGATAAACATACGTGCGTTTTAACCCAAAGAGTTTCTTGAAATGGAAAACGCACATATGTTTTAATATTCCAGAGACTCATTGATACTGAAACACACATGCGATTTAACACTAAAGAGACTCTTCGATGCAAAACACATATCAGTTTTATATTCAAAGAGTCTCTGGAGTTAAAAACACATGTGTGTTTTACTGCCAAATGGATTACATAAGTTAAAACATACATATGTTTATAATTCAAAGAATCGAAATGAACCATAAACATATGCTTGATTATATACTTAAATTATCTGGCACATGATTATACAAATCATGCTATAATTCAAAGTTTGAATTATATAAAAATCGCCTGTATATTTAGTTACTAAATAAATTATTCGGTCTATAGAGCTTTATTAATGGCCTATCTAATAATATCATTAATAATAAAAAGCGGCAGAACAACAATTCCGGATGTGTTCTGCCGCTTTTAAATATGATTGTCTCTTGAGTACTCAAACTCGGTGATGCTCAATTAGAATACTTATAATACGTTCAGCGCTTCTACCATCCCATCTGTCTGGAAGAGAAGATATCTTCCACTCTCCGGAAACCATTTTTCTAAGTTCGGAAGCGAGCTTTTCCGGCGATTCACCAACAAGAACATTAGTGCCTTGCTTCACCGTTTCTATATGCTCGGTATAACTATTTAACGTTATACATGGAACACCATTAAAGGTTGCTTCTTCGGCTACATTTCCCGAATCGGTGACTATCCCGAGTGCATGTTCGGTGATATAACCGAACTCCAAATAGCTTAGCGGATTGATAAATTTAAATCTGTCGCCGAGCTCAATGTCTAACGACTTGATGGTTCGCACAGCTTCTCCACGCAATGGAGCAATTACGATAGTATCGCCCGTAGAGCTAATAAGCGCTGTTAGCATTCGAGTCAGATTTTCCTTGTCGCTTAGTAGCGCTTTGCGGTTTAGGGTGAAAACAATATATCGGTGAGCCTGTAGATTGAGGTGTTTGGTTTCCGTTATGACGTCGAACGACAAATGTTCGCGCCTGCTCTTATTGTATCTAATGTTGTCGATGAGGATGTTTCCTACCATATAAACCTTAGATAACTCTGCGCCCTCCTTGTTAGCGATGCTATTATTGCTGAATCCGGCTGTGAAAAGAATGTCCGACAGTCCGTCAATAACAAGTCTGTTGATTTCTTTAGGCATATTGATATCGAAGGAGCGAGTTCCGGCCGAAATATGAGCCAAAGTTATTGATTGCTTCTTGGTTACGATTGCGGCGGCCATCGTCGAGGCTAAATCATCTACAACTATAACCGTGTCTGTCGGGTGATTTTGCAAATAGAGTTCAAACTTCGACATCACCTGCCTGTAAGCTCATTGAGGTTCTCGCATTCCACCCCTAGGAAAGTATTCGGAGGAGCAATTTGGAGGTCGTCGAAAAGTTCGGGCTCGAGCGTAGGGTCGGATTGAGTTCCGGCATACACCAGGGAGTAGTGTATGCCGGAGTTTTGCTTGCCTTCGATGGCTCTGATGATAGGCGCAACCTTCATGAAGTTAGGGCGTGCGCCGCAGAAGACACATATATTCATGCTTTACTTGGTTTCTTTGAACATTTCTTTTATCCCGCCGACCGAACCAAGGAGGGATGAGGCCTCGAAAGGAAGGTAAACGGTTTTTTGATTGTTGTTTTTAGCCAATTCAGCAAGCATTTGGATGTATTTCTGTGCGATTAGATAGTTGGCCGGGTTAGTACTTTGCCCAACGGCTTGCGTAATCTTGTCGATTGCCACTGCCTCAGCCTCGGCCTTTCGTATCCTTGCCTGCGCTTGCCCTTCGGCGATAAGAATTTGTTGCTGTTTGTCGGCTTCGGCGCGATTTATCGTGGATGCTTTTTCTCCTTCTGACTTGAGGATGGCAGCTTGCTTCTCTCCTTCACTGGTAAGAATAGTTGCTCTTTTGTTTCGTTCGGCCTGCATCTGCTTCTCCATGGCCTGCGACACGCTTTCCGGAGGGTGATGTCTTGCAGCTCAACGCGATTCACCTTTATCCCCCATTTGTTGGTTGCATCATCTAGCACGGCGCGGAGCTTAGTGTTGATTGTGTCGCGAGAAGTTAGCGTTTGATCGAGTTCCATCTCCCCGATGATGTTTCGCAGAGTTGTTTGTGTGAGCTTCTCAATAGCATTGGGTAGGTTATTGATTTCATACACGGCCTTGAAAGGGTCAACGATCTGGAAATACAGCAGTGCGTTTATCTGCATCTGTATGTTGTCCTTTGTAATGACGTTCTGCCGGTCGAAATCATAGACCTGCTCTCGTAAATCAATCGTATTTGTGTATGTGTATCGTCCGTTCTTCATCGCCACAATTGTTTTTGCGCGGTCCATAAACGGAATGATTAGATTCACACCCGGTTGCAGGGTTGCATGATAGCGACCAAGTCGCTCAATGATTCTCGTTTCGCTCTGCGAGATGATGACAAGTGCTTTTTTCGCGAAAATAATCACTAAAAGAATGATTGTGATTAGAATAATTGTTGTTACTGGCATTTGAATATGATGTTTGATGCATGGATTCAACAGCGAAACCATGCGATTAATAAATTTGCTATTCTTTTTCAACGGTGAGGATGATTGAATCTATTCGGAGAACGCGAACTTTAGCTCCGACATCGATTCCGTTGTTACCGGAAGCCTGGGCCTTCATGAATCACCATCTATTTGGACACGTCCAAAGCCGTCGGCGGCAATGGCTTCTGTTACAACCCCTGTTCGACCGACAATCGCATCTGCGTTACTCAATCGTTTATTAACATCGCGATGGAAAAACTTTAGCGCCATAGGTCGAACGTAAAAAACGCTAACTAGCGAAACTATGGCGAAAACTATAACTTGAATTACTATGCTGTCACTGAATGCAGAGGCTATCGCACCACCTACACAACCAGCTCCGAGACTGATGATGAAGAAGTCGCCACTTGTAAGCTCGAGAACCAAGCATAATAAACTAATCAAAGCCCAAATGAGCCACACGTTGTCGGATATGAAACCTATCATATTGTATGTATAAAAGGTGAATTTTGCGGATGTAAAGGTAAGTAGATGTTCGTAATTAATAGCTCCTAAATTTATATGCTTTCCCTAGTAATACTGATACCGGGAATAACAAAAAAGAGCTCGGCAATTGGGCCGGGCTCTTTTGGATTTATTACAATTACATAGTATCATCGGTTGATGATTACCTTCTTTCCACCTTTTATATATACACCTTGCGAGGATTGATAACCCGACGTCCTGATAGGTCGTAAATTCGGTCATCGGTTGCCGGATTATTGGCAGATTGAATCTCTTCAATTCCATTGACAACGTTTATCTCAACTTCCTCCGTGCCGCGCGACTCGCCCTTATCATAAACAGCCGTGACCAAGTATCGGTGTTTGCCTACGGCTTGAATATCACGATAATTTGTTTGAGTAATAGGGACGGCGTTAAGCTTCTGGCCGTCACGATAGATGTTATATCCCTTGAGAACTATGTGTTGTTCCGCCAGCGAGTCGGGTACGAATGTTATTTCGTCGAGTAAAGTTGCAAATCCGTCTTCGGATGTGGAAACGATGGCGAAATATTTGGTTCCGTCGGGCAGAGCATATTGTGCCTGACTCCATACAGCGGGTACAACGTGATTTGATTCAAGGATTGTGAAATCTTTTCTTTCGAATCCTGTTGTGGAATACATCACATTGTAGGTTTCGTTCTTGGAGCCTTTGAATGATTTCTCCCAAAGCGTGATAGATTGTTCTGTGCCGGGAAGTTCGGGCGAAACTAGCCAGTTCTCATTGATGCTGTAAGTACCTCCAAAGCTAACAAGGACTTTATTTCCGTCGTAACCCTTCCAAGCTGGATTGCAAGCAGGGGTGGTGGCTGAGTAGTCGAAAACAGTCCATGCCTGTGCTTGTCCCATACCTGGGAAGTCGGTGTTATTGAGTCCGTACACGCTGTGGTTATCTACATCGTAAGTTATCCAATCACCGAATCCTCTAGTTATGAAATTATCGTATTGTTCAAAACTTTCCGTGACTTGTTCGTCGGCTGCCCGTGGTGCTAGAGGGGCTTTCCAGGTAATTATAGTACCCGAGGTATTGTCAGTTCCTAATTCTCGTGGAGCCGGATATGCAGGGTATTTCACAGTCAGCATGATGGTGTCGCTAGTGTTATTAGCTATGTTTTCATCCTTATCGTAGTTGAGTATAAGTGCAACAGGTATCTGAGGTTTGGCGGTGATAGATGGAGTGAACGATATGGCCACACTAGATGTCTCTCCGGCCTCTATGGATGGTCCCTGGATAGATGCCATTTTAGTTTGCCCGCTGTGTAGCTCGAGTGTATAATCAGTAGCACGCTCGGAGCCGTAGTTGGTTATTTTGGCATTAAAGGTCACGGGCTGACCAGTACGCAGACGGACAGGGAATTCTGTCGATTTGAGTTCCAGATCACTACTTTTTCTATCGTATACTCTGATATTATCAATATAGATATTACTGTTTTTGTCAGTTCCCTTATAGTCGAAACTGACTTGGATGAACTTGCTACCTTTATAGTTAGTGAGAGGTATCTCGACTTTTATCCACTGTTTCAGTTTATCGACATCGTCAATATTGATTATTCGTACTTCTTCAGGTGAAGCATATTCCTTGGAGACCATAATTTTAAAGATGTCGGACGTTGGCGTATGTGTACGATAGTAGAATGAAAGAATGGGCTCTGTAGCATTACCTAGATTGATTAGTCCACTTTGTAAGGTGGACCATTCACCAGCTTTCATAGGAGTAAATCCGACGAATCCCTTATCGTTATCCTGTGCAAATTTGGCCGCATCAGATGATACAGTCCAACGGCTTAAGTTATCGTAATCTACCCACCAGAACTTCGACATCTTTCCTCCCTTAAAGGATTCATAAAATGGGAGCGTATAGGGTTTTCCCGTTACAACAACATTAGATGATGTTCGCTTACTATCGCCACCCAAATTGGTTGCATAAACATTATACCAAAGCAGGGTTTGTTCTTCGCCTACGGTTGGAGTATCTTCATAGCTTGTTGCGAACAGATTGCCTGCTATGACTCCTTCTTTATTGCGTTGCAGCGAATAGGTTATCGCAGTAGGGTCTATATAGTTACCAGTTTCACCGGTTGTTACTTTATCCCATGACAGAATAGCTTTCTGTCCGTTATAAACAAGATTCAGACTGTTCACAGCACTAGGTGTATCTACTCCAACAAACAGATCGACACTCATAGCTGTTCCATCACCCGCGGTGTTATATGGAGTTATGATATATGTGTGCTTGCCATTGGCTGGAGAATTATCCACGTAACTTAGTTCCTGTCCCGGTGTCGGTGTCGTAAAAGTATGAATGAGGATACTGTCACGCACAAGTTCGATTTTATCGAGCGATGACAAAGTATGACCAGTCTGGGTCTTTGTTGGTGCCTTAAAACTGATTGTTGCTTGCAGTGCCCCACCACTGGCAGCAACCGCAGTCAAGTCGGTCACCCCCATTGGAGACTGTTTATCATGTCCTTGGGTAACCTTTATATCATAGATTGCTAACGCTCCTGTATTAAGCTCCGAAGTAGTTTTATAGTGCCAACCGATATAGTAATCCCCGTTACGTGTCACGGTGAACGTTTTTTTTATTGTCTGTTCGCTCCCCGATTCCCCCGGTGCAGTTTCTTCACCTACAATTTCCTTAAGCATTCCTGCAACAGTATTCGTAAGCCCCATCTTCACCTCATATTTCTCTTGAACAGATGCAGAATAACCACTTATCGTATAAGTCAGCTCATAAGTCTTTCCAGCCTTTAAAGGCAGTGCGGGAGTAATCAACCAATCGTTTGCATCTTGCGAACGCTCACAATTGGCTGCCTTAAACAATTGGTCTAATGTAAATGTTTCAGAATCTCCATTGTCATCGATAACTGTAAATCTGCTGAAGCCCTCTTCCGTATCGAAGGTCTCCTCGAATGGTAGTTGCACATTTTGTGCATAACTATACATCGGCAATGTCAATAATATTGTCGACAATAATCTTGAAAATGATTTCATATCATGCTTGTTATATTTGAAATTATATTTAGGGTTCTCACTAACATTCTTATCGTGTTTTTTGATGTCGCGCAAAGGTATATTCAAATATCTAGAATTTCAAACTTTTTGTAATTCTTATTCCAAAGAACAAAATGGGATGCTTCTCCAAAAACTTTGAGAAGCATCCCTTAAAACTGCAAAGACATTTTTGTAAAAATATGAGTCAGACCATCTTTGCAGTAGATTTAATCGTTTTATCGATGTCAAAGTTAAGGAAAGTAGTTGTGATATTTATCGGCAATCAGAACGTAAAAACAATTTATACCAATTGTTAAGCCTATACTTGAAAAAAGGCGCCTCTATATCAACAATTCAAAAGTACGGCCGAAAAGATAACATCTCCAATTTGTAAAAAAAGTTACACATACCGCATATAGGTGTACTTTCCGTGTTTTTAAATAAAAACTTGTGAGAACAAACCTAATACTCTACCTTTGCATCGTGTTTGAGTCAGGTTATTCCTAATAACCATATTTTCCTTTGGAAGGATGGGTGAGTGGCTGAAACCAGCAGTTTGCTAAACTGCCGTACGTGTTAACGTACCGGGGGTTCGAATCCCCCTCCTTCCGCTCTTTGAAACTTAATCAAACGCAATGATTTCTTTAAGAATAAATGGTCGGTTCATCTAACGGTTAGGATACAAGATTCTCAATCTTGGCATACGAGTTCGATTCTCGTACCGACTACGAATCAAAAGAGGATGTGATAAAAACAAGCACATCCTCTTTTTGTATATAATACGTTTTTGTACATAACACAATAGGAACTGTGACTGTCCTATACGTGTATTATCAAAAGTCCGATTCTCTTCTTGAGAATCGGACTTTATTATTTCACTGCAAAGAATATTTTATCGGATAATAACAAACTCTGAATAAAATCTTGTGTTCTAAACAATCGTATATAAAAAATCGAGTTAGGAAATGTATAGAGCGATTATGCTATGAGAGCATTAGCTATACATTCATATTACTTTTCGAATGGGCGATCAATTATTGGAAGCGGACGATCGATAACTGCATTATATGAGATTGTACTATCGCTGCGTGATAATCCTAGGGGTTGAAGTTTATCGTGTATAATATTCAACAGATGATGATTGTTAAACGCATATAACTTCACGAATAAATCGTACTGACCTGTAGTATAATGAGCCTCCACGATTTCGGGGATGCGTTTTAGAGCTTCTACTACTTCATCGAATTTTTCAGGATTCCGGAGATTCAAACCAATAAAAGCGCAGGTTTCATAGCCTATCTTCTCAGGGTCTATTACGAATTGGGAACCTTTAATGATTCCTAGATTTACAAGTTTCTGAATGCGCTGATGAATTGCTGCTCCACTGACATTGCAAATACGAGCTACTTCTAGGAATGGGATACGAGCGTCTTCTGCTATTAGACGCAATATTTTCTTATCAAGATTATCTAAACTTCTATGTGCCATTGTTATTACTTTTTTGACGCAAAAATACAATAAACTGACTTTCTTACAGGTTGTGTTTTTTTGTTTTGTTTTAATTTACAACTTTTTAAAAAGTAAATCTATCTTTTTGGCTTTGTCACCGCTGCATAGTTTACGTTGAGGACATTTGCTTCACGGAGGATTTGTTTTAAATCTATTATTAATCCCATGTTTGTGTTTTGGTCGGCTCTGATGCTAACCAGCATTGCTTTGCGTTCTTCAGGGCTCATGGAGTTTCGCTCTCTCACCAAGGACTGTTTGATATCGTTGAGCGAAACCAGCTTGTCGTTGAGTTGTATTTTTGTTTCGCTACTTACGACTTGTCCTGTTTCGCCGAGAGGCTTGCCGATATATATATAGGATACGGTTGATTTCTTTGTGAGATTGGTTAATTCTGTGCCTACGGGGACTTGATATTTAACCTTTATGGAGGCTTTTCGCATGTGCGTGACAAGCATGAAGAAGAAAAGAATAGTGAAAATCAAATCGGGCAATGAGGCGGTGTTCAATGCCGGGATTGCGTGATTGTGGCGACGATAAAGACTCATTGCTTCGGGTTTCCTCCTTTCGATGTTTCATTAGTCGAAGGCTCGTAGACTTCGGATATTCTTATCGGGATTTCGTTATTGATTTGTGCTTGCTGTTCAGGAGAGCACAATTCGTAGGTTTTGCCGAAGGTTCGAGCGGCTCGTTGATTGCGCAAGATGTTATAAGCGGAGATTATTTCGTTCTGGAGTTGGAAATAAGAGTTGTAGGCCGACTTCCGATTGGCTTCGAGCTGGATGATGTGTTTCTTTTCGTTTCTCTGAACGAATTCCTTCACCCGCGGTTTAATTTGCGACAAGGGGATTGGTTTCTCATCGAGCACGAATTTATTATTTTCTGTTATTCGGAAAATCATGATATGCCTGCTGTCAACCATTTGTTGTTCTTTCTTTGTTTTATCGATGGGTGGAAGTTGGTGCGACAATCCTTTGTCGACATCCATCGAGGTTGTAACCAGAAACAGTATCAGCAGCATGAATGAAATATCGGCCGTCGACGAAGTATTCAGTCCCGGAACTGTTTTTCGGTTGTGCTTACGAAACAGCATTTTCTCTTTACCTCCGTTCTTTTCGTTTATATCTTGTTGCTCCGAAAAGCACGGCCAGAATTGCGACGAAAAGCATAACGAGTGAAGAATAGACGAACATATCCGATGTTTTCAGCCAGAATACGTCTGAAAATCCTATGCCATTCACCGTCAGTTTCTCGGAAGAGCCCAACAAAAACGTAGCTACCATACACAGAACCGTTGCAGCACTAACTCCCACGGCGATTTTCCGTTCAGGAACCCCGTTTGTCATTCCATCCGATTGTCCGGTTTTCCTGATAGTCTTAATCAGCGACACAACCGCCGCTACCGTTGCCGCTACCGTCATTATCACCATCAGCCACAGCAGTACGTCGGTGAGTAAAGGCGCGTTGAAAGTAGGATTCCCTGAGAACGGCATTTCGAATCCAACAAGATAGAACGCTATGAAAACCACCGTCACGATTCCCACCATTCCGTAAAGAATCGTTCTGGAGACACGTTCCTCACTCCATTTCTTTTTATCCATTCTCATTTCGAAAGTTTGTATTTCATGATTGAGTCGAGCAGCGATATGGCCGATTCTTCCATCTGTGCTGTTAGGTGTTCGATTTTCGAAAGAATATAATTGTAGAACACCTGCAGAACCAGAGCCACGATGATACCGAAGATGGTTGTTATCAATGCCACTTTCATACCCGCCGCAACGATTGTCGGACTAATATCTCCGGCCTGTTGAATTCTGTCGAAAGCCATAACCATTCCGATAACCGTTCCGAGGAATCCCAACGACGGCGCCATCGCGATGAACAGCGTAATCCACGAGCATCCTTTCTCCAGATTTGCACTCTGAACGCCCCCGTAGGAAGTGACGCTCCGTTCGATATCTTCAATGCTGTCCTCGATTCGAAGCAGACCTTGATAGCATATCGAGGCTACCGGTCCGCGCGTATTTCGGCTTAAATCTTTAGCTCCTTCGATGTCTTGTTTATCGATTTTCGCCTCCAGGTCGTTCATAAATTTCTTTGCGTTTATTTCAGAAAGACTGAGATAGATTATCCGCTCGATGCAAAACGCCAATCCGAGCACCAGCGCCAAGGCTACCAACGACATGAATCCGGCGCTACCTTCGATGAATTTCGTTTTCAGGAACTGGTGTACTCCGGTATTCTCTCCTGCATTGGGTGTCGATTTCGTTTCGGCCTCATCCACTACCCCGGTATCGTCCAGGGCGTCGTCTGCGAGCGTATCGACAACAGTTTTAGTTGCAGCATTTCCTCCCGTTTTTTGAGCAAGCGAGGGGGTGGGCAGCGAAATACCAAAGAGAGTTATCATTGCAAGTGTCGCAATCAGATTCTTCATAAGTGTAAGCTTGTTAGATGTTCTTTTAAAAATAAATAGCAGATAATCCATCTGCCTAAGCAATCATTATTCTAGTCGCAAAGGTAAGTAGATGTTCACAATAAACAACTCCCGGATTTGCACCGCCCGAGTCGAAGTTTATTTTAAACCGAAATCACGTTACAATAGGAGATAAAAACAGATTGAAGATACCCTCACACTTTGCGCCGGGAACCTCCAAGCCGGTTTTATTGCTGATGAACATTACGCCGGGAGCCTCCAAGCCAGTTTTATTGCCGGCGAACTTTGCGACAGGAACCTCCGAGATGTTTTTATAGCCTTCGCAACTTACAACAGCAAATAACAATAGGTTGAGGATGCTTTCGCAGCCCTCGACGAGACATAAAATTAAGTTCCGGACGCTTTTGCAACTTACAATAAGACATAGAACTCGGTTCCGGAACCCTTTGCAACTTACGAAGAGAGTTACAAAGTAGTTTTTATAGCTATCGCACTTTGCAACGAGGATTACAAAACCGGTTTTATAACTATCGCATTTTGCGACAGGACGACGAATACCTTTTCTATCCGATTGAAAAATGTTTTTATATAATAATCTATCAGCTAGCCTATTACATTAATTATGGAAAATATTCGTCACACTGATGAATATTTTCCATAGACTATGGAAAATTATCGTTACTATAAATTATTTATTCCATAACCTATGGAATACTATCGACACTATAGCCAGCTGATTCAATAGTCTATGGAAAAATATAGTTTATATAGATTGTTAATTCCATAGGTTATGGAAAATACTCGTTAGTATAACTAACTAATTCCATAGGCGATGGAAAACACATTCTAGTATGATTAATAATCTCACTATACTATTGAAAAGACATTTCAATAGTATTGATATTTCTAATATTACATTGAAATATCATTTTATATCGGTATTTACAAGAAATATAACATGGAAAATACAATCTGATATAATTTATATATTCAATAATCTATGTAAACATCTAGTCTATATGCTTTTATATAAAAATATTTTTCAATCGGATAGAAAATGTCTTCGTCGTCCCGTTGCAAAGTGCGATAGATATAAAACCGGTTTTTAGATTCCCGTTGCAAAGTGCAATAACTATAAGAACAACTTTGTAACTCTCTTCGTAAGTTGCAAAGGGTTCCGGAACCGAGTTCTATGTCTCATCGAGAGTTGCAAAAGCGTCCGGAACTTAATTTTATGTCTCGTCGAGGGCTGCGAAAGCATCCTCAACCTATTGTTATTTGCTGTTGTAAGTTGCGAAGGCTATAAAAACATCTCGGAGGCTCCTGTCGCAAAGTTCGTCAGCAATGAAACCGGCTTGGAGGCTCCCGGCGTAATGTTCGACAGGTGAGAGAACGGCCTGCCGATAGGAAAAGATTCTTTCGATTGGGAGGAAAATAAAAAAGGGTTGCCGCTCGATTTGTGCGACAACCCTCTGGGATTCTTAAGAGAACTAATTTACCTGTAGAGAATACCTATTTTAGTTCGTTGACCAAATTCAATTAGTTGAAAGAAGATGCTCGGCCATGTTGGCAGCAGCTCGGCGACCGTCGCCCATGGCGAGTATTACGGTTGCGCCACCGCGAACAATGTCGCCGCCGGCATAGATTTCCTGACGCGAACTTTGCATCTGGTCGTTCACGGCTATAGTATTCTTGCGACCGAGTTCCAATCCTTCGATAGAGTTCGGAACGAGCGGATTGGGCGATACGCCGACTGCAACGATGACCTGGTCGCACTCCATGGTTATGGTTCGACCGGTTGTTTGCGGACTTCGACGACCGCTTGCATCGGGTTCGCCAAGTTCCATCACGTCGAGCACGCATGCGCAAACGCGTCCATTCTCATCGGCTTTATATTCTTTCGGATTATGGAGCGTTAGGAAGTTTATTCCTTCTTCCTTGGCATGTTTAACCTCCTCGAGTCGAGCGGGCATTTCGGCTTCAGAGCGACGATAAACCAGGGTTACATCAGCTCCGAGACGCTTGGCGGTTCGGCATGAGTCCATGGCCGTATTTCCGCCGCCCACAACGATTACTTTCTTGCCTATGATGATTGGTGTGTCGGTTTCGGGATTGGCGGCGTCCATGAGGTTCACGCGGGTGAGATATTCGTTGCTCGACATGATGTTGATGCTGTTTTCGCCCGGGATGCCCATGAAGTTGGGAAGACCGGCGCCCGAACCTACGAAAATACCCTTGAAGCCTTTTTGTTTGAGCTCGTCGACGGAGATTGTTTTGCCGATGATTGTATCGGTTTGGAAGTGTACGCCCATCTTGCGGAGGTTATCCACTTCGACTTCGACGATTCTGTTGGGGAGTCGGAATTCGGGGATACCGTATTTAAGTACGCCGCCTATTTCGTGGAGTGCTTCGAAAACATAGACTTCAAATCCGCGCTTCACCATGTCGCCCGCAAAACTCAATCCGGCAGGACCTGAGCCTACAACGGCCACCTTGATTCCGTTAGATGGTTCAACTTCAGGCAGAGCCATCTGTCCGCTCTCGCGCTCATAGTCGGCTGCGAATCGCTCGAGATAGCCTATGGCAACAGCGGGTTCTTTCATCTTGAGGTGTATGCACTGGCTTTCGCATTGCTTTTCCTGTGGGCAAACTCTACCGCATACGGCGGGCAGAGCCGATGTGTTTTTGAGAACTTTGGCAGCCGAGAGGAAGTCGCCCCGTTCGATGTTCTTGATGAAGCTGGGGATGTTGATGTTAACCGGGCAACCTTCAACGCAAGTTGGTTTGGCACAGTCGAGGCATCGTTTGGCCTCAACGATTGCCATTTCGGGCGTCAGTCCTTCGTTTACTTCTTCGAGTCGAGTTGTGGCTCGATATTCGGCATCGAGTTCTGGCATCTGAACGCGTTCTATTTCGGTGCGTTCCTTTGGTTTCATCGATTTACGAAGCTCGGCTCGCCATGGCGCATTGCGGTCGATTAGTTCGGCTATGGCTACGGGAGCTTTGGGTTCTTCGCTTGTGGTCGAGGTCGACTCCGAAGTACTTTCGGTTTGCAATCCGGCTGCGGGGATGGCGCTCTTACGTTCCATCTCTTCGCGCTCAACGCCTTTGAAGGTTCCCATTCGTTTGAACATTTCGTCCCAGTCAACGAGGTCGCCGTTGAATTCAGGACCGTCGATGCAAACGAACTTTGTTTTGCCTCCGATGGTTAGTCGACAGGCGCCGCACATTCCGGTTCCGTCCACCATGATGGTGTTTAGCGAGACGTCGTTCGGGATACCGTATTTCTTGGCGAGCAGGGATGTGAACTTCATCATTATCGGCGGACCGATGGCGAGCACCTTGTCTACGTGTTCGCGCTGGATAACCTCTTCCACTCCCACGGTTATTACACCTTTTTTTCCATACGAGCCGTCGTCGGTCATTATAATAACCTCGTCGGAATATTTGGCCACGTCGTCAACCATTATAACCAGTTCTTTTGTTCGTCCGGCAAGCACGGATATAACCCTGTTGCCTGCTTTCTTGAGAGCTGTTAGGATTGGAAGGATGGCGGCGATGCCTATTCCTCCGCCGGCGCAGATAACCGTACCGTAGTTTTCGATGTGCGATGGGTTTCCCAGCGGCCCTACGATGTCGGCAATTTCGTCGCTACATTCATCTGGCATAGCTTGGTCGACGAGAGTCCCACTTCCTGAATAACCATCGTCAGAGTTCCTTTTTCGGGATTAGCTTTCGCGATGGTGTAGGGCACTCGTTCGCTGTTCTTGTCCACGCGAACGATGATGAAGTTGCCCGCTCTGCAACTGCTGGCAATAAGCGGTGCTTCCACTTCGATGCAATAAACTTTTTCAGAGAATTGCTCTTTACTAATAATCTTGTTCATGATAGTATTAATTGGATTCCCTCGCCGCACAAACGACTCGGGCTGTTTTTGTTTTTCTTCCGGCAGAGAATTATTTAGAAGTTGTTGCCGTCGAGCATCTCGAAACCACAATAGGGCACCAAAACCTCAGGAACACGAATGCCTTCCGGGGTTTGATTGTTCTCGACGATTGTTGCCACAACACGGGGCAAAGCCAGAGCCGAACCGTTGAGGGTATGGCAGAGCTCTATTTTCTTATCGGCTGTTCGGCGGTATCTGCAATGCAGTCGGTTAGCCTGATAACTCTCAAAATTCGACACGGAACTGATTTCCAACCAGCGTTCCTGGGCTGCACTCCACAACTCAAAATCGTAGCACAGAGCTGATGTAAAGCTCATGTCACCGCCGCAAAGACGCAGAATGTGATAAGGCAGCTCGAGTTTCTGACAAAGACCCTCAACATGCTCGAGCATCTCTCTGAGCGATTCATAGGAATGTTGTGGGGTGTCGATGCGTACGAGTTCCACCTTATCAAATTGATGCAGGCGATTAAGTCCGCGAACATCCTTACCGTAACTGCCTGCTTCGCGACGGAAGCACGATGAGTAAGCGCAACGTTTGATTGGCAAATCCTGTTCGTCGAGAATTTCATCGCGGAAGATGTTCGTTACCGGAACTTCGGCCGTTGGAATGAGATATAAATCGTCGAGTTCGGCATGATACATCTGCCCTTCTTTATCGGGCAACTGACCGGTTCCCAATCCCGACGCCTGGTTTACCACCAACGGCGGTTGCACTTCCAGATAACCACTCTTGCGTGCCTCGTCGAGGAAGAAAGCCTCGAGCGCACGTTGCAAGCGAGCCATCTTGCCAATATAGATTGGAAAACCAGCACCCGTGATTTTCACGCCGAGGTCGAAATCCACTAGATTGAACTTCTTGCACAAATCCCAATGGCAAAGCGCATCGGCCGGCAGTTTGGGCTTCACTCCGCCTTCTTTGACCACCACATTGTCGGCGGCATCTCTTCCTTCAGGCACTTGCTCGCTTGCAATATTCGGAATTGTGAGCAGCAAAGCTGTCATATCGTTCTGCGCCTTCTCCATGGACTGCTGGAGTTCCTTGTCAACCTGTTTCAACGTACCCACGGAGTTTTTCACATCTTCGGCCTCACTACGTTTCCCCTCTTTCATGAGGGCACCTATTTGTTTTGAAAGTTGATTTTGTTTTTGCTTGTTAGCATCGAGTTTCTGTTGGTATTCACGACGGGTTTTATCGAGTTCCAACACCTTATCAATGGTTGCACGTGCATCTGGAAAATGTTTCTTTTCCAAACCTTTCACAACACGTTCTGTTTCCTCACCGATGAGTTTTAATGTGAGCATATTTCTTAATGAATTTATGTTTGTTTTTCGAGAGCAAAGTTACGAAGAACGAATTAATAAAAAACTAGACAACATCTCCTGAGGCTTATAAAACAAAGCATCGGCAAGCTAATATCGACTCGTTCTATACGAGCATAGATATTTCCTTTTGTAGGGCAAGAGTGATATGCATATCTTTGCATCGACTTAATTAAAGAAAGGATCAGAAAATGAAGAATTTAGAAATCTTAGGCCTAGAGCCTGCAAAAGTAGGAAACGTAGTTAAAGGATTGAATCAACTCCTGGCCGACTTCCAGGTTTACTACATGAATCTTCGCGGATTGCACTGGAACGTGAAAGGAAAAGGCTTCTTCACACTCCACGAAAAGTATGAGGAGCTTTATAACGATGCCGCAAATAAGGTAGATGAAATTGCAGAACGCATTCTACAGCTCGACGCAATACCCGAGAATCGTTTCAGCGAATACCTCAAAGTAGCCTCCATTAAGGAAGATGGATTCCAACAGAAAGGCAGCGAAGGCATAGATATCGTGCTCGGAACCCTCAAGAATCTCATCCAGCAAGAGCGCAACCTCATCAAAACGGCCGAAGAAGCCAACGACGAAGTAACAGTTGCAATCATGGACGAGTATCTGCAGCAGCAGGAAAAAACAGTTTGGATGCTGGTTTCTTTCCTCAGCGAACACAAATAAAAAATGAAGTGTAATTGATTGTTTTTTAGTTTTCAACAGGATGCACCGCTTTTCAATCAGAGAAAAGGTGCATCCTTTTTTGTTCCTACACCGACCATATGCACAAAAACATTATGAAAAAACGGGGTTTCCTTTATCGCGTGTTCGACCTCTACTATGACGGTTTCCGTAAAATGACACTCGGCAAGACCCTCTGGACGGTTATTCTCATAAAACTCTTCATCATGTTTGCCGTGTTGAAAATGTTTTTCTTCCCGAACATCATCAAACAAAAATCGAAACCGGGACAAGAAGCTAATTTCATTGAGAAGGAACTCATAGACAGAAACCGATAAAACATTTTATATAATGGGAAATTTATTATTAGCAATTGATCCGGGGACAGTCGATTGGTCGCGAGCCCAGTTTGCACTCACCGCTATCTATCACTGGCTGTTTGTGCCACTTACGCTCGGCCTAGCCGTGGTCATGGGAATCATGGAAACGTGCTACTATCGCACACGTAAAGAATTCTGGCGCTCGGCTGCCCGATTTTGGCAACGCCTCTTTGGAGTAAACTTCGCAATGGGTGTGGCAACCGGAATTATTCTTGAGTTTGAGTTCGGAACCAATTGGAGCAACTATTCCTGGTTCGTAGGCGATATCTTTGGTGCACCGCTGGCAATCGAAGGTATCCTAGCTTTCTTCATGGAATCAACTTTCGTAGCAGTGATGTTTTTCGGATGGAAAAAAGTATCACCCGGATTCCACCTGGCATCGACATGGTTAACCGGACTTGGCGCAACCATATCGGCATGGTGGATTCTTGTGGCAAACGCATGGATGCAATATCCCATCGGATGCACGTTCAACCCCGACACAATGCGCAACGAAATGGCATCGTTCCTTGACGTAGCATTCAGTCCATTCGCAATCGACAAGTTTACACACACCATCACATCGGCCTGGCTGCTTGGCGCAGCATTCACGGTTGGTGTGAGCTCGTGGTATCTGCTCAAAAAGCGTCACACTGAACTGGCCGTGCAAAGTATAAAGATCGGCTCGATGGTAGGTCTCGTTTCAGCCCTACTAGCTGCATTCACAGGCGACAATTCAGCCTATATGGTGGCTAAAACACAGCCCATGAAACTCGCAGCGATGGAAGCACTTTATGAAGGCGGAAAAAGTCAGGGCCTCACAGCCGCGGCTTTCGTTAACCCATTTAAACAGCCTGACTACCAAAACGAAACTGAACCGCCAATGCGAATAGCTGTACCCAACATGCTCTCCCTCCTGGCAACTCATAGCGCCGACGGATATGTGCCCGGAGTGCGCGACATAATTAACGGATATACCAAAGACGACGGCACACGCGAACCATCGCTCAAAGAAAAAATGGAACGCGGACGAAATGCAATCGCAGCACTCAAAGCCTATCGTGGCGGACAGAAAACCAAGACCAACCGACAAATTCTCGAACGTGACATGAAGTATTTCGCTACGGATACATCAAGAACGCCGAACAAACCGTGCCTTTCATACCGATAAACTTCTGGGCTTTCAGAATTATGGTAGGTATCGGTATGTTTCTAATCCTAGTGTTCGCGGGTATGTTATTCTTCATCTATAGGAAAGACATCACCCGCTCACACTGGCTCCATTGGATTGGCATCGCCCTCATTCCGCTAGCCTATATCGCAAGTGAAAGCGGATGGATTGTAGCCGAACTCGGCCGTCAGCCGTGGACTATTCAAGACATGCTTCCCACTTGGACAGCCGTGAGCGACCTTAGCAGCAGCAACATCGCCCTCACGTTCTTCCTCTTCCTCATTCTATCACAACAATGCTTGCTGTTGAAATAAACATAATGTGTAAGCAAATAAAGAAAGGACCCGAACTATGACCTACGATTTTCTGCAGCACTATTGGTGGACTATCATCGCCTTGCTAGGTTCACTACTCGTGTTCCTGATGTTCGTTCAGGGAGCAAATTCAATGATATTCCAACTTGGAAAAAACGACGATGAACGCCGACTACTCATTAACTCTACCGGGCGTAAATGGGAGTTCACTTTTACCACGCTAGTTACTTTCGGCGGCGCATTCTTTGCCTCTTTCCCGTTGTTCTATAGTACCAGCTTTGGCAGTGCTACTGGATATGGCTCATTATCCTTTTCACCTTTATCATTCAGGCCGTGAGCTACGAATTCCAAAACAAAGCCGGCAATCTTCTTGGTACGCGAACTTTTCAAACATGCCTAATCATCAACGGTCTGCTCGGGCCGCTCCTCATTGGTGGAGCTGTGGCAACGTTCTTCACCGGATCGAATTTCATAGTCGAAAAATCCAATCTAATAAACGATTTCCAGCCAGTAATTTCCCACTGGGCTAACTCATCTCGCGGACTCGACGTACTACTCAATCCCTGGGTTGTTGTGTTTGGTTTTTCGGTTGTGTTCCTCGCCCGAATCCTCGGTATGCTCTACATAAACAATAATATAAACGACATCACCATCCGCTCGCGTATTCGCCCACAGTTGCTCATAAACACCGTAGCTTTTCTAGTCTTCTTCCTCGCCTTCCTTATTCGCACACTCCTTAGCGACGGATATGCAGTGCTGGCTGACGGAACGATAGCGATGCAACCAATGAAATATCTCCACAACCTCATCGACATGTGGCCTTTAGCTTTAATGTTCCTCACAGGCGTTTTGCTCCTTCTGTTCGGCATAGTGAAAACTATTCTAAAGACCAACTACATACGCGGAATATGGCCTGCCGGCATAGGCGTTATACTCGTTGTCGTGGTTCTTTTCCTCATTGCGGGCTGGAACTCTACGGCCTATTATCCTTCAACGGCAGATCTTCAGAGCTCGCTCACATTGCAGAATAGTTCCTCAAGTGAGTTCACCCTCCGCACCATGTTCTATGTAAGTTTCCTCGTGCCTTTCGTTCTCGCTTACATTATCTACGCCTGGCGAAGCATAGACAAGAAGAAGCTCGACCGTAAGGAAATAAACGAGGACGACGCATACTAACGAAGTGTTTTATGGAACAGAATTTCATAGAAGTTAAGGGAGCCCGGGTTAATAATCTAAAGAATGTGAGCGTAAATATTCCACGCGAACAAATGGTTGTCATTGCCGGAGTATCAGGGTCGGGAAAGTCGTCGCTGGCCTTCGACACGCTTTACGCCGAGGGGCAGAGGCGATATGTTGAAAGTTTATCGGCCTACGCCCGACAGTTTCTCGGCAGAATGGCCAAGCCGGAAGTTGATTTCATCAAAGGATTGCCGCCCGCAATAGCAATTGAGCAAAGGGTAATTGCGCGAAATCCGCGTTCAACCGTGGGCACATCCACCGAAATCTATGATTATCTCCGACTTCTCTACGCCCGAATCGGCCGAACATTCAGTCCTATTAGCGGTACCGAAGTGAAACGCCACACGCTCGACGACGTTCTGCAATGCGTTTCAACTTTCGCCGACGGAACGAAATTCTGTATCCTGTCGCCTCTCAAAATCGAAAAAACACAAAGTGTAAGACAACAGCTGGAGAAAGAATTTCTCGAAGGGTATTCAAGGATATATGTCGGTGGCGAGATTGTCAGAATAGAGGACTGGATCAATCAGCCAGACAACCAAAAGACAAGCGATACAGCCGACATATTCCTCCTAATCGACCGACTCGCGGCCTCCTCCACTCGCGAAGCTGTGTCGCGGCTCAGCGATTCATGCGAAACAGCATTCTATGAAGGTAACGGCGAGCTGCGACTGCTCGTGATGCCGGCTAAGATAGCATACGATTTCTCCACCCGATTCGAGGCCGATGGAATACGTTTCGAAGAACCATCCGACAACCTTTTCTCCTTTAACTCGCCCCTGGGAGCCTGCGAAAAATGCGAAGGATTCGGAAATATGATTGGAATAGACGAAAGCTTGGTTGTGCCCAATCCATCGCTCTCGGTCTACGACGGATGCGTACAATGCTGGCACGGCGACAAACTCAAAATGTGGCAAACCGAATTCTGCCGAAGAGCCGCCGAAGACGATTTCCCCATATTCAAACCCTACGACGAACTCACCAAACAGCAACGCGACTGGTTGTGGCACGGACTGCCTAGCGACAAGGCTGACGAAAAAGTATGCATCGACTCCTTTTTGCAAATGGTGCAAGAAAACCAATACAAAATTCAATACAGAGTTCTGCTGAGTCGATTCCGTGGAAAAACAATCTGTAGCGAATGTCACGGTACGCGACTGAAGAAACAAGCATCATGGGTGAAGATTGCCGGTCGAGCCATAACCGACCTCGTTGAAATGCCCGTGAACCAGCTGCGGAAGTGGTTCAAACAGTTAAAACTCACTCCGCATGAGGAAAAAATTGCACGCCGACTGCTAATCGAAATTACAAGTCGACTGCAATTTCTCGACAACGTCGGTCTAGGCTACCTCACCCTCAACCGCGCCTCGAACACACTAAGCGGAGGCGAAAGTCAACGAATCAACCTTGCAACCTCGCTTGGTTCGTCGCTCGTTGGATCGCTCTACATCCTCGACGAACCATCCATCGGCCTTCACAGTCGCGACACGCAGCGACTCATCCACGTGCTCAAAGAACTTCAGGCCCTGGGAAACACCGTAGTTGTGGTTGAACACGACGAAGAAATTATGCGCGCAGCCGACTATCTAATTGACGTTGGACCCGACGCTGGACGCCTCGGAGGCGAGATAGTCTACGAAGGAAAAATTCCACAAAGCAACGACGCCGTAGAAAGGCTAATCAAGAAATTCCCACATTCGCATACACTCGCCTATCTCACCGGGCACGAACAAATAGCTATACCAAAGACACGTCGTCCCTGGAACCTAGCAATAAGGCTCACCGGCTGCCGAATGAATAATCTCAAAGGCATCGACGTGACACTTCCGCTCAACGTTCTCACCGTGATAACAGGAGTGAGTGGAAGCGGAAAATCATCGCTCGTGCGCGGCATTCTCTATCCTGCAATGAAGCGTCGACTCGACGAACCGATTGAACTGCCCGGCCATTTCACATCACTCGAAGGAGATGTCGATGCAATAAAACGCATCGAATTCGTAGACCAGAACTCCATCGGTAAAAGCGCACGCTCAAACCCCGCAACCTATGTAAAAGCCTACGAGGAGATTCGTAAACTCTTTGCCGAGCAATCACTTTCCAAGCAACTCGGTTTCACCCCACAACACTTTTCGTTCAATATCGAAGGCGGGCGATGCGAGGAATGCAAAGGTGCCGGAGTCATAACGATTGAAATGCAGTTCATGGCCGACCTCGTGCTCGAATGTGACGAATGTCATGGCAAACGATTCAAGCGTGAAGTACTCAACGTTACCTTCGAAGGCAAAAACATAAACGACATTCTCAACATGACCGTTGCCGAAGCCATTGAATTCTTCGAGAAACATAATCGCCGCGCCATCGTCGAGAAACTCCTTCCGCTTCAAAGCGTAGGCCTTGGCTATATCAAGCTCGGCCAAAGCTCGTCGACCCTTTCCGGAGGCGAAAACCAACGCGTAAAACTCGCCTACTTCCTCGGTCAGGAGCGCCAAGAGCCCACCCTTTTCATTTTCGATGAACCCACCACAGGTCTTCACTTCCACGATATTCGGCTCCTTCTAGAAGCCTTCGGCGCCCTGATAAATCACGGACACACAGTTCTTGTAATAGAGCACAACATGGAAATAATCAAATCGGCCGACTATATAATCGATATGGGCCCCGACGGTGGCGACCGAGGCGGCACCATCATAGCCACCGGCACTCCGGAGCAAGTAGCCGTTTCGGCCGACAGTCCCACCGGTTGCTTCCTCGCCACGAAACTAAAATAGTTGTTTTTGCGAATCGGTTTAAAATAAGTTCCCACTCGGCCGAGAGGCCGCATGTAGGGACAGACCTTGTGTCTGTCCGCCCCCGTCAGCCAAGGACAGGATAAATATCCAAGACAAACAGGCCAGAGAAATAGTATGCGGTCGGTAGACCGAGTTGGCGTGGGTATCGAACAGACACGGGGTTTGTCCCTACGCGAGCTACCGCTCGAATTGGCACAATATCTAACAGCATTAGGCCATTTACTGACAGAACAGAAATACTGTCGTATCTGGCCGTCATTTCACCAGAAGAACAGAAATCAATCTTATTAACCTCGAATCCTCTCCCGAGCTCCTTTACAACAGGGGTGTCTTGTTCGTTAAACCTTTTATGAGTATCTTTGCTGGGCAAACTTCAAAAAGAATCAATTAAATCTTATTCCAAAAAATGAAAGATTTCTTCAAACAGGTTGCCGCCACATTCGTCGGACTCCTAATTTTTAGCATCATATCTTCCATATTCATATTTATCGGTTTGATAGGAATGAGCCTATCCGGCTCGCAGTCGAACACAATAAAAAATAATTCCGTGCTGGTGCTAAACCTCTCAGGAAGCATGAACGAGAGAGTTGAAGACGACTTTCAAGCCAAAATAACTGGGCAGATGACAGGGCAAATCGGACTCGACAACCTCATTTCCGGAATTCGAAAAGCCAAAAACAACGATAATATAAAAGGAATATACATGGAATTCGGAGCCTTCACAGCCGACTCCTACGCATCAATGCAGGCAGCACGAAACGCTCTCGAAGATTTCAAAAAAAGCGGAAAGTGGATTGTACCTACGGCGACATCTACACCCAAAGCAACTACTATCTGGCATCGGTGGCAGATAAGATTTATCTTAATCCACAAGGACAAATCGACTGGCGAGGAATATCCGCACAACGCCTCTTCCTAAAAGACCTCCTGGCAAAATTCGGAGTGAAAATGCAAGTGGCCAAAGTAGGAGCCTATAAAAGCGCAACCGAACAATTCACCGGCGACAAAATGAGCGAGGCCGACCGCGAACAAACCACCGCATACATAGGCAGCATCTGGAAAAATATCCTCAAAGAAGTAAGCAAAGCACGCAACCTGTCAACCGGAAAACTCAACGAATATGCAGACAGTTTAATTACGTTCGCAGCAGCCGAGGATTATCTCAAAATGAAACTCATCGACGGAACACTATACACAGACCAAATCAAAAATGAAATAAAAAAACGACTCGAACTCAAAGATTCTGAAGACATCAACCAAGTATCGCTAGCCGATATGGCCGATGAACCCGACGACGAAGCCTATAGCGGCGACGACCAGATTGCCATCTACTACGCCTACGGTGATATAGTAGACGGAGCAGCAGGCGGATTCTTCTCTCGAAAACAAAACATCGACGCACAAACCGTTTGCAAAGACCTCGAAAAGCTCAAAGACGACGAAAAAGTGAAAGCAGTAGTATTCAGAATCAATTCAGGAGGCGGGTCGGCCTACGCATCCGAACAAATTTGGCACTACATAGTAGAACTCCGAAAAGCAAAACCCGTTGTTGTAAGTATGGGCGGAATGGCAGCTCCGGAGGATATTATGTCTCAGCACCGGCAAACTGGATAATAGCCGAACCGACAACTATCACCGGATCTATCGGAATATTCGGAATGTTTCCCGACGTTAGCGGACTGCTCAAAGAAAAACTCGGTGTGAAATTCGATGAAGTCGGAACAAACGCCAATTCGGGCTTTGGAACACTCTCCCGCCCGTTCAACGCAGAGGAGATAGCCTATCTTGAACGATATATTGACCGGGGCTACAAACTATTTCGGCACAGAGTAGCCGAAGGGCGCGGAATGACCGACCAACAGGTTGAAAAAATAGCACAAGGACACGTTTTCTCGGGCGAAGATGCCCTTAAAATAAAACTAGTCGACCAGCTCGGCGGACTCGATGCAGCCGTAAAAAAAGCCGCATCGCTCGCAAAAACCAAAAGCATCTACACGAAGAGCTATCCAGAGCCTGTAAACTGGCTGGATCAGCTCCTGGGTGAAGTGCGAAACGAAAGCTATCTCGACGATAAGCTACGCGCTGAATTCGGAACATACTATGAGGCCTTCTCGATACTCAAAACAATCAACAAACAATCCGCAATCCAAGCCCGTTTACCCTATATGCTCAAAATAAACTAGGAAAACCAATGGAAGGCGACTTCATCAAAATCAGGAAATGGCTCCTACCCCTAAGCTGGCTCTATCGGCTAGGTGTGAGTTTCAGAAATCAACTCTTCAAACTCGGAATATTGAAGAGCCGAAGTTTTGATGTACCTGTCATATCTGTTGGAAACATAACCGTAGGCGGGTCCGGTAAGACTCCCCACGTGGAATATCTCATAAGACTGCTCAAAGACTCTTTTCAAGTTGCCGTTCTTTCTAGAGGTTACAAGCGCAATAGCCGCGGATATGTCCTAGCCGACTCCGACACACCGATGAAAATAATCGGCGACGAATCATATCAAATCAAACAGAAGTTTCCTGCCATTCACGTGGCCGTCGACAAAGACCGCTGCCACGGAATTGACCGCCTGATGGCCGATAACGAAACGAAAGACACTAACGTAGTTCTGCTTGACGATGCTTTCCAACATCGTTACGTCAAACCAGGAATAAACATCCTGCTCGTCGATTATCACCGCCTCATAATCTACGATAAACTACTCCCCGCCGGACGACTTCGCGAACCGCTAGTTAGTAAGAACCGCGCCGACATCGTTATAATCACCAAATGCCCAAAGGATTTAAACCCGATAGACTTTCGCGTACTCAAAAAAGTAATGAAGCTCTATCCATTCCAACAGATATATTTCACAACCATAAAATATTGCAACCTTCAACCGGTGTTCATTGACGATAATCCGAGCGAGAAACCCCTGAAACACATCAACGGGAAGAACATTTTGTTGATAACCGGAATAGCGTCGCCCAAACAACTAGAAATAGATCTCGAAGACCACACATCGCTCACAACTCTGTCGTTTCCCGACCACCACAACTTCACATCGAAAAACATTTCTCGAATCAACAGAGAATTTGACAAGCTTCCCGAACCGCGACTCATCATAACCACCGAGAAAGACAAAACGCGTCTCGAAAATACAGAAGGATTGAGTCCCGAAGCCCGAAAAAACATATTCGCACTTCCAATAGAAGTACGTTTCATGTTAGGAAAAGAAAAAACGTTTAATGATAAAATACTATCCTATGTACGAAAAAATTCAAGAAACAGCATCCTGGTTAAGGGAAAGAATGACCACAGAACCAGAAACAGCAATCATTTTGGGCACAGGTCTGGGACAATTATCTTCCGAGATAACTGACAGCTACGAATTCTCCTATAAAGACATCCCTAATTTCCCCGTATCCACAGTCGAAGGCCATGCCGGAAGACTGATATTCGGAAAACTCGGCGATAAGAATATCATGGCAATGGAAGGAAGGTTCCATTTCTATGAAGGCTACTCAATGAAAGAAGTAACCTTCCCTGTTCGAGTAATGTACGAACTCGGAATCAAAACCCTCTTTGTGTCGAATGCCGCAGGTGGAATGAATCCCGAATTCAAAATCGGCGATCTGATGATAATTACAGACCACATAAACTTCTTCCCCGAACATCCGCTACATGGCCCCAACTTCCCTACCGGGCCGCGATTCCCAGACATGCACGAGGCCTACGATCATAATCTCATCGCCCTGGCCGACAATATCGCTAAGGAAAAAGGAATCGATATCAAGCACGGTATCTACACCGGCGTCCAAGGTCCAACATTCGAGACGCCGGCTGAATACAGAATGTACAATATTCTCGGAGGCGACGCCGTTGGCATGAGCACCGTTCCTGAAGTTATCGTTGCTTGTCACTGTGGTATAAAAGTGTTCGGAATAAGTGTAATAACCGACCTCGGCGGATTTGATAATCCAGTTAAAGTGAGTCATGAAGAAGTGCAAGAAGCAGCCAACAAAGCCCAACCAGTAATGACCGCAATAATGAGAGAAATGATAAAGCGTTCATAAACTAATCATCCGTCAAATTCCCTCTTCCAAAAGCTGGTTCTCTCACGGGAGCGTAAACCAAACTCTCTTCCGCATAGGTTGCGGAAGAGGGTTTTTAATAATCTAATTCGGGCAATATGTTTATAACCCAGGGCGACATGTTCTATCCTGAGCGATATGTTTGTAACCCAATACGCGATTTCGGTTTAATAGAGACTCTCAATCGGGCGGAACGCCCGCATGTAGGGACAGACCCCGTGTCTGTCCGCACCGGACGACAGGATGAAATATGTTATGCGGTTGTTAGACCGAATTGGCAGAGAGGCGGACAAACAAGGGGTCTATCCGAATCGTCTCTTAGGTTCGCAGAACCGAAGGCATACACGATTCAATAACATCCAGGAGTGCCACGCTCTAGCAATTTTCCAAAAAGAAACAACCAGGAGCGCC
>NZ_BAKH01000023.1 GCF_000614105.1 Prevotella micans DSM 21469 = JCM 16134 | reverse complement strand
TTTTTTCTCAGGCGACGTTTCCCCACCCGGGAAGAGCAACTTTTTTCTCAGGCGACGTTTCCCCCACCCGGGAAGAGCAACTTTTTTCTAGGGCGACATTTCCCCTGCCCGGGAGACAGACAGAAAATCATTGCGAGTTCTGTAAAAATAGGTAGATTTGCGTTCGTAAATTTCAATAATACAGAGATAGACGGCAATTCGGATGAGAATATAATTTCACGACTCGCGTCACGGAAAATCCCATCCGCACAAGTTGAATATCGATTAAAACACATCTAAGTAAAATGACAAAAGTTTTTGTAATGAGCACCTGCCCTGATTGCACGCAGGTTAAGACCCGGTTGACCGGCAACCCCGATTATGAATTGATAGACATTGGCGAACACGTCAGGAATCTTAAGCAATTCTTGTCTCTTCGCGATAATAATCCGGCTTTCAATCAAGCAAAGGCTAACGGCAGTGTCGGCATCCCATGTTTCCTCCTCGAAGATGGAACCATTCAATTCTCGATGGATAATCTTACCATTGATTCAGCCCCTTCCAGTGTTCCTGCAGTCTGGACGGCAAAGGCTGCTAATAGCAATGGAACGCAAAACGAGATTCGCTTATAGGCGAATCTCGTTTTGCATTCTTATGTTATGTTTCTACGAAGAAATAGGTATTAAGATACCCCCTGCAGAGCCTGCGAAATGCGTTGCAGAGCCTCCATGAGAATGAGTCGTGAAGTAGCAATGTTTATGCGGATGTAGCCCTCGCCGGCCGACTGGCCGTACATTGTGCCACTGTTCAATCGCACGTGAGCCCTTTCAAACAAAAGTTCAATAAGCTCGTCGGAAGTCAGCTTGGAGTTCCTAACATCTACCCAAACAAGATAAGTGCCCTCCAAACGAAGCACCTCAAACGCAGGAATGTTTTGTGCGAAGAACTCTTTGAGGGCGTTATAATTTCCAAACAAATAATTGTTAAGTTCGTCTATCCAGTCTTCGCTTTTATTGTAAGCGGCTTCGAGAGCAATCGGGCCGAACGGATTCACATCACAAACCTCGAAAATATTGATAGCACGATTTATTCGGCGCCTCAACTCGGCATCTGAACAAATGATATTTGCAATCTGTAATCCTGCAAGATTGAAATTCTTTGTCGGCGAATTAAGCGTCACCGAGTTATTCAAGCAATCGTTAGAAACACTTGCGAAAGGAGTGAACCGATGGCCTGGCATAACCAGCTCGCAATGGATTTCGTCGCTCACCACACGCACGTTGTGTTCCATACAGATTTCATTCATCTTAAGCAATTCCTCTTTTGTCCACACCCGTCCGGCCGGATTGTGAGGATTGCAGAGCAGAAACGCAACCACTTTTTCGTCGGCACAACGGCGTTCAAAGTCATCCCAATCCATCACATACGTATCGCCCTTGCGAAGCAATGGTGTTTCTTCAACTAGACACCCCTGATTGCGTATGCTCGAGAAAAAACAATTGTAGGCCGGTGTTTGCATGAGAATCTTTTCGCCCGGCATAGCCAAAGCCTTAATCGTTGCACTGACAGCCGGAACAACCCCCGTGGTATATATAATCCACTCTTTGTTGATGGCCCAGTTGTGCCGACGACCGAACCAACTGATTATCGCTTCATAATAACTTTCCGGTACCATTGCATATCCGAAAACACCATGCTCAACTCGCTCCTTCAGTGCGCGTTGAATTTCGGGAGCCACAGAAAAATCCATATCGGCAACCCACATCGGTATGATATCCTCGGGCATTGCGCCATCATCCCACTTATAACAGTTTGTTCCGCGACGATTTACAACATTATCAAAATCATATTTTTTCATCTTATGCAGTTTTTTCAGTGATAATCGTGTTGTGTCCTTTAGCAAACTCATCGTAGGTTACTTTTCCCACCTTGTCGGCTATTATCCTACCGGATATCGGATTCTTAATCTCTGAAATTTCGCCCAAAATCGTTGCGTCGATTCGTTTACTGTCCTCGAAAGCGCGGTCGCAAGCAGAATCGAAAGTACAATCCTCGAGTGTTATTCCGTCGAGATAGCACAAGGGCTGTTCGCCTGCAATATGACATCGAACCAATCGCACGTTCTTTGAATGCCACGCCAAATACTCTCCGTCAAGCACAGAATCGAATACTGACACATTGTCGCATTCCCAGAAAGAATCTTTAGTTGTTATGCGAGCGTTGTGGACCTCAACATTCTTACAGTATTGGAAAACATATTTAGAATCAGAAACCAAACCATCAACGAACACATTTTCGCAGAACATAAAGGGATAGTTCCGTCATGAAGTTCAAGATTACGCACACGGAGTCCGATAACTTTCCAGAAAGTTTCATCAGCGTCGTTTATCTTCACATTTTCCAGTTCGAGGTCTTTCATCTCACGGAAGAACTTCGGACCATCTATAATACAGTCGCGCATCTTCATTTTGTTCGAGTACCAAATTGCCGAACGCGACCCCGCAGCGAAATAACAATTCCTAATATCGCTCCCGTCGACATGCCACCAGGGATATTTTCCATAGAATTTCGACTGTTCACACGCAACGTTCTCACAACATTTTATACCCGATTCCCCATCAACTATCTCTATGTTCGACAGCCGGACATTCTTTAAGCCGAACAACGGCCGTTCGCCGCCAAACTTTTTATTTTCTATTATTTCCATCCTGAATTATTTATTTAAACCGACGTATTAAACACAAAATCAATGCCAGATGGGCCATTTTACACTTTATAGAATTATTAATATATTTGCGACATCTAATCAAAACCTTTTTAAAATGAAAACAAGTACATTCTTATTTCTTTTGCTCGCAGCAAGCTCTATAACCGCGAGCGCACAGTCAACTAAACCTCAGACACCTTCATCCACAAGCGAGATTCACTTCGATTTCGATTATTCTGATTGGAACAATTGGGCGACATACTCGCTAGAAGCGCGCGACGGCTCAAAGTGGTCATCTGGCAATGGACGTTTCGAACACGACTATGCACCAGGCTACAAAATGGATAATCCCGTTGTAGACGACTGGATGGTAACACGCAAAGTCTACAAAATAGAACCGGGAGCAAAAATCGACTCGATTAAGATTTGGAACGTTAGTTGGATGATGCAAGTATATGAAGGCGACACCATAGGCGTTTATTTCCTACAGGGCGACAGACATCCGAACAAAGCCAAAAAACGTATCCTGGTGTTCGACATGCGCGGCGACAACTATAAAGACCGCGCCGACATCATCCGCAAGAATATTCCCCTTCCCACAGTTGATGGCCCCTTCCACATCGCGTTGAGATACAGAAATACAAAAACTCCAAGTAACTGGTATCAAATCGGGTTCGACGACATCTGCTTCAGAGGAATGAAGCAAACCACAGGTATCGAGAAAATCGCAGAAACCAAGAACCAACTATCTTACACCTTATGTAATAGTAGGCTGCAGCTAACCCGCATCATTCAAGGCTCACGAATCCGAATCTTCTCCTCCGACGGCCGAATCGTTTATTCTGCCATTTGCCCTGCCACAGAATGCGCCATTGACCTATCCTCTCAAACAACAGGAATATATATTGTAGAAGTTTCGAGCGGAAAACAAATTATCAAGCAAAAAATCGCCATCGGCAAGCCTGTCGAGAAATAATTAAATACAGTATTCATAATATCAGATTAAATCAACAAAGACTTTTTAGGATAACATCTAGCTTCGGCTTCGGCCGAAGCGTTTTTTTATGCTAGCCGGCGATCTTACGAATCGAGCAAATATTTCTTCAGGCTATTTTCCCGCAATCAATCTTCTCTAGAAACTATCGCCAGCTCTCTCAACTGTCTAAAAGTCCGATAAAATAGCCTCAGGACAGAATTCTCACACGAAACTGTTGCGTATATCACTAGAGATGGCTACTTTTGCTTTCAAATTGCAAAATAATAACACGCCCGCCAAACGCGAGCAAAAACACATGAATATGGACAAAATAGACAAACTCGACAAAAAAATTTTAGAGATACTTTCTAAGAGCGCAAGAACTCCATTCAAAGATGTTGCTGCAGAATGCAATGTTTCTAGAGCAGCAATTCATCAGCGTGTGCAACATTTGGTAGCTAATGGAGTAATCACGGGGAGCTGCTTTAACGTAAATCCAAAGAGTCTAGGATACACAACATGTACCTACGTTGGTATGAATCTCGAACGTGGCTCGATGTACAAGGATGTAGTTGAAAAACTCAATACCATACCCGAAATCATCGAGTGTCATTTCACCACAGGCCCCTACACTATGTTACTTAAACTCTACGCAAAAGACAACGAGCAACTCATGAACTTACTAAACAACAAACTTCAGAGAATACCGGGTGTTGTGTCAACTGAAACACTAATTTCGTTAGAACAAAGTATTAAACGAGAAGTACCTATATTACAAGAATAGAATAGAATAAAAAGCAGCAAAGACTGGCAATGTCCGTATCGAGCCCTAAACCAACAAGCTGAAAAAATCTATCGGGGCAAGACCGAACATCGTCAGTCTTTTCTTTGCATAAAAACAGCCAACTCAAACTCCAAAAAATGAACTACGATTTAAACGCTCAGCTCGAGCCAGTATATTCCAGATTTCCCGAAGCAACGACGCGTCCAATCATCGGAATAACCTCGAATTTCATGAACGACGACGCATGCCTACGAAAATTCTATTACGAGCAGGTAGCCGCTGCAGGAGCAACCCCCATAATTATTCCCCCCATCAGAAACACCGACATCATTTTAAATACACTTGCACAACTCGACGCCTTACTGCTTAGCGGCGGAGGCGATATAAACCCCCTCTGGAGCGGTGAAGAACCAATTCGCGAACTTCACAATATCAACTCCGAACGCGATTTGCCAGAGTTGTTAATTACACGACTAGCTTTCAATCAACAAATACCAATCTTAGGAATTTGTCGAGGTATGCAAACACTAGTAACAGCTCTCGGTGGAAAAGTGACTCAAGACATTTACATCTCTCACCTTCCAGAAACAGCACAAACTCCTGACCGTCCGTCATACACCTCGCCACAAAATATTCAGCGCCCCGCCACCATCAAACATTCTCAAGACGCCCCAGCCAACGAATCAACACATAGTGTAAAGCTCGAAAAAGGTTCGATAATTCATTCTATCTACAAAACCGAAAGAATATTTGTAAACTCATTCCATCATCAGGCTGTGAGCTTTCCCGGCGAAAAATTCAAGACGACCGCAACGGCGCCCGATGGTGTTATAGAAGCGATTGAAAGTAACGAATTTAAGAACATCCTAGGCGTTCAGTGGCACCCCGAACGCATGCAGCGCGAAGGTCAACCAATTTTCCGCTGGCTCGCAACACAAGCTGCAAACTTTAATGAAGTTAAACAACTTCACAAACGTATGCTAACCCTCGATACACATTGCGACACACCAATGTTCTTCCCACAAGGAGTTAAATTCAACTGCCGTGAAAGTAAAACACTCTACGATTTGCATAAAATGACCGACGGACTTCAAGACGCAGTCACGATGGCAGCCTATCTTCCACAGCCAAAACTTGGCGAGTCGTTTTCATCTAAAATAGATATTATTGGACTCAAACGTAACAATCCCGAACTTGGCGACATTTTAGACAACATCTCACCTGCCCGATATGCTAATCTAGTTTTTGACAAGATTGAGAAAATAGTCAAGGACAATCAAAAATACGTTAGCATAGCCCGTACACCGGCTGATCTTTACGAGGATAAACGTAAAGGAAGAAAGAGCATTATGTTTGCAATCGAAAATGGACTTGCGCTAGAACATAATCTCTCGAATGTGAAGCAATTTGCACAACGCGGAGTCACTTACATAACGCTTTGTCATAACGGTGATAACGATATCTGCGATTCAGCTCGCGGAAGTAACATGCACGGCGGTTTAAGTGCTTTTGGGCGTGAAGTCGTTTCAGAAATGAATCGCAACGGCATTCTTGTCGATCTCAGTCATGGGGCTGAAAGCAGCTTCTATGACGCACTCGAGTTAAGTTCGCAGCCAATTGTCTGTAGTCATTCTAACTGTAAAGCCCTATGCAACCATCCGCGCAACCTATCAGACGACCAGTTACGGGCCCTCGCAAAAAAAGGAGGTGTTGCACACACTACACTATATAAAGGATTTCTTACAGCAAGCGAGGCAACAATCCTCGACGTGCTCGCACATCTTGAGCATGCAATAAAAATAATGGGAATCGACCATGTAGGAATTGGTACAGATTTCGACGGCGACGGAACAGTTCGCGGAATGAGCGACGCAAGCGAAATGCTCAACTTCACACTCCTACTTCTCAAACGAAGATTTAACCCGCGAGATATCGAGAAAATATGGGGTGGCAACTGGCTCCGCGTCATGTCACAAGTCCAAAGCGTTCGCAACAAATAAACAAAGATCTCAAACTCACAAACAATGAAAAAAGCAGCAAAATTAATCCTACTAGTTTTAGTAGTCGCGCTATTTACGCAAGCAAGTAACTCGTGCATAGGGCACAAAAAACAATCCGGCGAAACCGATACCGTAGCTATTCAGAAGCCGTGCGGACCGATTTTTAATCCAGACTCAGCGATAACATTCACTGCAAAACAATGTAGCTTTGGACCACGCATCATGAACTCTCCCGCACACGATGCCTGCCGAGAATGGATCGTTTCAAAGTTCGCACAATATGGTTGCACAGTAAACCAGCAAAAAACAAATCTCACAGGATACGATGGAACACAACTTCGAGCAACAAACATCATAGCACAATTCAACCCAAAAGCAACTCGCCGAATACTAATTTGCGCACATTGGGACAGCCGTCCATGGGCCGACAACGATCCTGATTCAACGAATCATAAAAAACCAGTGCTAGCAGCCAACGATGGCGCATCGGGAGTAGCTCTAATGCTTGAAATTGCACGTTGCTTAAATTCAGACAGTACTTTCGCGGGAGGTGTAGACTTCGTATGTTTCGATGCAGAAGATTGGGGAGTACCTACATGGGAAAAAAACTTTATCGGAAACCAGGAAGACACGTGGGCACTTGGCGCACAATATTTCGCTAAGAACCTGCCACTTTCAGTAAAGCCCGAATTCGGGATACTAGTAGACATGGTAGGTGGTGAAGGTGCGCAATTCTATCAAGAAGGAATGTCACTCAAATTCGCTCCAAAAATTGTAGACAAAGTGTGGAATGCAGCACACACAATTGGATACGGAAGCTATTTCCCAAAAACAACAGGCGGAATGGTCACAGACGATCATCTACCACTAAACCAATACGCAGGCATCCCAACAATTGATATCATAGCTTTCTATCCCGATTGCGAACAAAGCTCATTTGGCCCCACCTGGCACACTATCAGCGATACAATGGAACACATTGACAAGAACGTCATGCAAGCCGTTGGACAAACCATTCTGCAAGTTCTTTTCAAAAGCTAAACCGTTCACAGTCTAGAACACATTCCATCCAACTATTTTGTTAGCATGCAGACAGCTCAATACAACCCATCCAATTAACCGCAAGTCTTCGTTAATAAATTATATCTATTTGGCCGGCCCTGTGAGGAGCCGGCTTTTAATTTATTGTATCTACACTAACCCTTCAGTCTTATAGCTCGAAATAATTTTACTGCATTTTATAGTAAGGGCAACTAATCTGCCAATGTCTGTGAGGTCTCCTTCAAAGAGAGCATTATTTTACGTTTCTAATTCTTTCAGATTCAACCTCACGATGTTATACTATTAATTAGCTATACACTTAACTCTATCGCGTATATACATACTTTCGCCAATTAGAGAATAAAGAAATGTGCTGTAATAAAAAATAAGCGAGAACTCTTTTAAAAGAATTCTCGCCTTTGGGGTGGAAGGTCGGACTCGAACCGACGACATTCAGAACCACAATCTGACGCTCTAACCAACTGAACTACGTCCACCATTTAAGTCTATCATTGACACCTTTGCAAAGGTAAATGTTTTGTGAAATTCTGCAAAGGGTTTCTTTCCTTTTTCATTATCATGTCTTTATTTTGCTGGCTTTTCCGCACTGTTTTGTGTTGCAGGCTTATTAGCCGGAACTGCTTGTTTTTGCTGACTTGCACCGAAGTTGGGAAGGTTATTAGGGTTTGTTTTGCTGCTTTCTGTTGCGGCTTGCTCTACAACGCTTTCTTCGTTAACTGCTGAAGGAACCACGTAGGCGCATACAATGCTAACTACAACCATTGCTATGGCGAGACTCCATGTTGCTTTCTCAATAAAGTCAGTAGTTTTGCGAACTCCCATAATAGCGTTAGATGAGGCGAAGTTAGAGGCTAGGCCACCACCTTTAGATTCTTGTATCAGAACGATGCCAATCATTAGGAGTGCTATGATAACAATGAGAATAACTAAGAGGAAATAAAAAGACATTGTTTTATTGTTTATTGTTTATTATTAATTTCTCAAGAAACCTTATCTGGTCTGCAAAGTAACTGTTTTTTTTTGGATGAGCCAAATCTAAACGTTTAATAATTTCCAGGGCGTTAGCGTATCTTCCTTGCTGAATATAAATGCGTGCAAGAGTCTCGGTGAAGTATTCATTTTGGTCATTTTGTAATGGTTCTTCAATGTCAAGGGGTTCGTATTCGGGTTCTTCTTGGAGAGTTATTTTACCGCTTTCGTTACTAATGAAGTTATCAATGAGCGTTTGGCCTTTGAGTTCGGGGGTGCTATGCTCTTGATTTCCGTTATCGGATTGCAGCAGATAGGAAACATAATCTATCGTTGCGTCAGCTGGTGTGGGCTTTTTGGTTTCTTCGGATGCTTTGGGTTGGGATTTTGGTATTTGACTCAGGAAGTCGTCGATGAGAGACGTAGTTCTATCTCCGGACGGCGTAGACTCAATGACCTTTTTAACTTGTTGAGGCTTATAGTGTGCTGCTTCGACGAGCTCGAAGAGTGTTTGGCGATTGGTGATGTAGACGGCTGCCCGACGTAACTCTTCGTCGAACGTCGGGTCGTGCAGCAGGAAAAGATTTTGAAGCAGTAGGATCCTCGCCGGCTGATAGTAGGGATACAAGGCGATTAGGCTGCGCAAATCGTAGAGTGTTTCCTTATCGAGTTCTTCAGGATGCTTAATGAGGTGAGTTATATTCATAATCGATGTTTTCGGTAATTACCAGTTAGCCACTGTTGCATTGAAAATCTGGTCGGTGATGTCCTTTATCATTTGTCGCACCAGTTCCTCTTGCACGGAATTCAGGTTTCGGGTTGTTTCATAGCTCGATGTTGCCGTGAACTGGCGCTCGAAATCCTCGTGATGGTTCTTGTTATTAGTGAATCTCACGTTAACCGTGATGGACAGCTCTGTCTGGGCTGAATAGCCTTCGCTCGACACGCTTTTGTTTCGTTGCTGATATTGTGTTATTTCGCCCTCGATTTTCAGGTCGCCATTACGTTTCACCTGTTGAAGGCGTGTATTTCGGGCAAAGATGTCTTTGAGTTCATTATTGAACATTGGTCCCATTGGTCCCCAGACATACGTTGCCCGAATCGGGAAGTCGGCAATCTGAATGGTCTTAACCTTAGTGTAATCTATACTAGCGCCATTGAAAGTGTAGCTCACCGAGCATGCTACGAGTAGCAACATCGCGGCGCCAAGAAGCGTCAACTTATTTATTGGTTTCCAGCCCATATTGTTTGATTCTTCTATATAATGTTCGATCGCTGATACCTAGTTCGTGTGCAGCTTTTTTCCGATTTCCATTATTACGTTCGAGTGCTTTTTCAACCAGTTGCTTACCGATATCGTTCAGGTTCAAGCTTTCCGGTTCTGACACTTCTTCGGCATCCTCGAAGGCCTGTATCATTGTTGGTGAGGTTGTGATGACCTGGTTGTTTCCTTCCGATGATATAGGAACGCCAGACGATTGCCCGATATGACTATTTTCTTCCAACTTCTTGTGAATGTTGTTTATATCGCGCCGCAGCGTACTGACATTTTCTCTCAGTTCGTAAAGTATTTTATACAATATGTCTCGTTCTTTCTCATAGCTGTGTTTGCTTCCGTTTTGAATAATTGCCAGTTGCATACTTTCCTGGTCTTGCGGTATGAAATGCGTTAGATTTTCGGCCGTGATTTCACGCTCTCTGCTCAGAATTGACATTTGTTCTGTTATGTTCTTGAGTTGTCGAACATTTCCAGGCCATTTATAGTTTATCAGAATTCTCTTTGCTTCTTCGTTGAGTGTGATTTTCGGTAACTGATATTTTTCGGCCATTTGCAGTGCAAAAAGTCTGAAGAGAAGTATAATATCCTCTCCTCGGTCGCGCAGTGGCGGTATCTGAATTGGTATAGTGTTGAGCCTATAATAAAGGTCTTCACGGAATTTGCCTTCCGAAATGGCTTTTTGCATATTAACATTTGTAGCTGCAACAATTCTCACGTTTGTTTTTCTGATTTCCTGTCCGCCCACCTTTATATATTCTCCTGTTTCGAGCACTCGCAACAGTCTGGCCTGCGTTGCCATGGGCAGTTCGCCAACTTCGTCCAGGAAGATTGTTCCTTTATCGGCTGTTCCGAAATAGCCTTCGCTCTGTCCTATGGCTCCGGTGAATGAGCCTTTTTCATGACCAAACAATTCACTATCGATGGTGCCTTCGGGAATCGAACCGCAGTTGATTGCGAAGTATTTTTCTCTTCTTCTTGGCGAATTATCGTGAATGATTCTCGGGATAATCTCCTTTCCCACTCCACTTTCACCTATCACGAGTACCGACAAGTCGGTCGGTGCAACCTGCAGAGCAATATCGAGTGCTCTGTTGAGTTCGCTCGAATTTCCTACGATATTGTATCGCTGCTTAACGCGTTGTAGTTCTGTATTATTCATTATGCTGACAAAATTACGTCTTTAGGGCTTAACGTCTGCAATTTTGTCGTGCTTTAACAGCCGGCACCCTTTTCATCGGCTAGTGAAACCGTGCCGACAAGTTTTTTACCCTATAATACTGATATTATAATGTAAAAATTATAATATTACTTCATCATAGAAATATTTTGGTGCAATAATAATTTTGATGCAGCAGCGTAGTGCTACGATGATGTAATAAATAATTTGATGCAGCAGCATAGCAGTATTTTGGTGTAATAATAATTTCGATGCAGCAGCGTAGTACTACGATGATGTAATAAATAATTCGATGCAGCATCATAGCAGTATTTTGGTGTGATAATAATTTTTATGCAGCATCGTAGTGCTACGATGATGTAAAAAATAATTTTATGCAGCATCGTAGCAATATTTTGGTGTAATAATAATTTTTATGCAGCATCGTAGCAGTATTTTGGTGTGATAATAATTTTTAAGCATCATCGTAGTGCTATGTTGAAGTATATATAAAATTTACACATCAACATATTTATATTTTGAGGCAATAATAAAATTGACACACTATCGTAGGAATATTATAAATGAAAAATATTATATTTGCATCATAATATATGTATGATGATGTAACAACAATTTCGGCTACATCTGCATGCTATGATTTTGGCTCGTAAACAATAAGGAGACTTGAATATTATGGAATTGAAGAGGTTTGAAAGAAGTCGGCTCCACCATATGGAGCATTTTCAGTTTGCCTCGCATGTTTTGCGACTGTGCGAAGAGGCCAATTTGCCTAAACTGAATGATGCGCTTCCGCCGCTGGTGCGTGCTATTAATAATGAGGACAGGGCGCTAAACAGGCCGCGGCGTCTTCCGGGTACGGAGGAGTTGAGGCTGCTCGACAAGGAGCGTGATAACGCCTATCAGGCTTTGAGGTTGTTGATGATGGCTCAGATACGGTCGGACGACGATGCGGTGGTAAAAGCGGCTAAGGTTCTGGAGGAGGTGATGTCGCGTTACCCGCGGACGCCGATTTCGAACTATGACATGGAAACGGGAATGATAAAAAACCTGATTACCGACCTGAAAGAGCCCGAGGTGGCTGCGCAAATTGTGGTTCTGGGTATGAAACACGTTGTGGAGCGTTTAGAACGGGTTAATAAAAAGTTCGATGTTGAGTTTCATCATCGTGTGCAAATTGCGCTTCCAAGCGGAACGTACAATGTAAAGGCGCTTCGTGCGGCGGTTAACGTGGAGCTTGATTTCGTGTTGAAGCGTATCGAGGCGTTAGATAATCTGGAGCCGTCGGCAGAGGTAGAAAAGCTCATTAAGAATTATAATAATTTGGTGGATAACAGGCGGATGTTGCTCGCTCATCGTAAGGCTACAAATCGTTCGGCTCGCGAACGTGATATGGAGCGCAGCGTGCAGGCGGTTACGCCCTTGATTCCTGTTTTGGAGCATAAGTTGAATCTTACTGCGGGTTCGATTTCCTTCGCTCGGAAGACGCTTATTTTCAATCGACTTAAATATTATCTTCTGAATGTTGCCGATTCGGAGCCTATTTGGGTTTGTATAAAGAAGGGCAAGCCGGTTATTACGGTTGACCCGACATTGCGGAGGGTTAAACGCAAGAAAAAGGTTGCCGTTGAAGAGGATGGCTAAAAAAAATGCGCCGTGCAGAACACGACGCATTGAGTATTTAGCCTACCTGACTTCCGGGGTCTGACGGCTTAAGAACCGTAGTTACGCTTAGCGAACCGTCGGCGTTCTCGGCCGAAAGAATCATTCCCTGACTTTCGATGCCCATCATTTTACGTGGTGCAAAGTTGGCTACGAAGAGTACGCTCTTGCCGGTGAGTTCTTCGGGTTCGTAGAACTTGGCTATACCGGAGAGAATTGTACGGTCGGTTCCGGAGCCGTCGTCGATAGTGAATTTGAGCAGTTTGTTGCTCTTCGGAACGCGTTCGCACGCTTTGATGTGCCCCACGCGAATATCCATCTGCTCCCAGGTTTCGAATGGCACGTTGGGTTTAACAGGCGTGCTGTCGGTTTGTGCCGATTCGTTGGCAGCCTTCGTGTCGGCTAGCTTTTTGAGCTGGGCATCGATTACGTCGTCGTCAATCTTTTCAAAAAGCAGATGCGGTTCTTTAAGCTGGTGCCCGGCTTTGAGTAGTTCGGTAGAACCGAGTTCGCTCCAATCATATTCCGTCATGTTAATCATTCCTCGCAAATCGCGACTGCTGAAAGGCAGGAAGGGCTCGAAGGCTATGCTAAGATTGGCCACCAGCTGGAGCGATATGTTCAGAATGGTTTCAACACGCTGCGGATTGGTTTTCCACACTTTCCAGGGTTCGCATTCGGTTATGTATTTATTGCCGATTCGAGCCAGATTCATTGCTTCTTTAAGTGCCTCGCGGAATTTGAATGCTTCGAGACATGTTTCGAGTTTCTCTTTAACGTCTTTGAATTCGCGAATTGTTTCGCTGTCGATGTCGTGCAGTTCGCCGCAGGCTGGCACGGCGCCATTCCAATATTTCCAGGTGAGTTGCAGGGCGCGGTTCACGAAGTTTCCGTAAATAGCCACAAGTTCGGAGTTGTTGCGCTCCTGAAAATCTTTCCATGTGAAGTTGTTGTCCTTAGTTTCGGGTGCGTTGGCCGTGAGAACATAGCGCATAACGTCTTGCTTATCGGGCAATTCACGCAGATATTCGTGCAGCCACACAGCCCAGTTCCGACTGGTTGAAATCTTATCGTTTTCGAGGTTCAGGAATTCGTTGGATGGTACATTGTCGGGCATCGCATATTCGCCGTGAGCTTTGAGCATTGTTGGGAAAATAAGGCAGTGGAATACGATGTTGTCCTTGCCGATGAAGTGAATGATTCGGCTGTCGGAATCTTTCCACCACCGCTCCCAGGGGCCGAACTTGTCGGGCTGAGCGTCGCAAAGTTCTTTCGTGTTGGAGATGTAACCAATCGGCGCGTCGAACCACACGTATAGCACTTTTCCTTCTGCTCCTTCGACGGGTACTGGTATTCCCCAATCAAGGTCGCGCGTCATGGCTCGCGGCTGCAGGTCAAGGTCGAGCCAGCTTTTACACTGTCCGTAAACGTTCGGTCGCCATTCCTTGTGCTCGTCAAGAATCCATTGTTTGAGCCAAGTTTGATATTCATTCAGCGGCAAATACCAGTTCTTGGTTTTCCTGATAACCGGTTTTGCGCCCGATATGGTGCTGTGCGGATTGATGAGTTCCATTGGCGAGAGGGCTGTTCCGCAGCGTTCGCACTGGTCGCCATAGGCATCGGGATTACTGCAATGCGGACATTGCCCCATGATGTATCTGTCGGCCAGGAACTGATGGGCCTGCTCGTCGTAGTATTGCTCGCTTTCCTGTTCGATTAGCTTCCCGTCGTCGTAGAGCTTGCGGAAGAAATCAGAGGCGAAGCATGATGGATTTCGCTGGTTGTTCTGCTGTAAATGTCGAACGATATCCCGAACTCCTCCATAGAGTCTTTGATGAGCTTATGATATCTGTCGCAAACATCCTGCGGCGTGATGCCTTCTTTCTTTGCACGGATGGTTATAGGCACACCATGCTCGTCGCTGCCGCCAATGAAAATTACTTCGCGCTTTTTGAGTCTCAGATAGCGCACGTAGATGTCGGCCGGCACATAAACGCCCGCCAAATGTCCTATGTGAATACCACCGTTGGCATATGGCAAAGCCGCCGTGACGGTGGTTCGTTTAAAATTCTTTTCGTTCATTCTTTATTTTGTGTTTTGATTCTGTTTATTCAATTCTCACGCTCCGACCTGCTCGATGACATGCAATGCGTCGGGCACCTTTCACATAAATATCTTCGTTGCCCGCCATGTCGAGATTGAACTGTAGGGCAATAATCTGGTCGAGCAGATTCTGGTAAGCCTGGTCGTTGAAGACTGTTATGATTATAGCTCCGTCTTTGAATGCAACATAGCTGGAAACGCCTTTCTTCATGGGCTTCGGATAATCGGAATATTGCGTTGCTGTGAGAAGTTTTGCCAGCCGACAGTTCTTGTAGTACATCTTCGGAAACTTGTCGAGCCTGTAGACCTCGTAGTTCGTTTTGAGCAGATAGTCGTGCTGTCGCATAATGTTTGCCGTGCGCTCCGGATTCTCGAATATTTCTATAGCTTCGGCCACGCTTATAACGTTCGGTTGGGCTATAGCTGCCGCTGCTTGTATGAGGTTTTCCCGGGGTTGTTCGGGTTCTGCAACTGCAGGAACTTCCGCCGTTTTCACAACCTTGCGCGACGTTCCGCAACTGCTCATAATAGCAACCAGAGCAATGGCTATCAATGTTTTCTTCATGTTTTTAATTGTTCTGTATGTTAAAATCATCGCGTGCAAAGGTAGCATAAAAGATGTACGGATTTTCAGTCCGTGTAGCCGCTTTACCCAAAAAGGATGTGGCTGTTTAAGGCGTCTGCAAGTTAAACATTACCTTTGCATCGTTAATTTTTAATACTTATGGATTGGTTAATTAAATTATTTACTACCCAAGATAGTGTAGCCCACATCGTGCTGCTCTATTCTATGGTCATAGCCTTAGGAGTATACCTTGGAAAAATCAAAATTGGCGGTATCTCGCTTGGTGTGACTTTCGTTCTTTTTGTCGGCATCATTGCCGGCCATATCGGTTTCACCGGCCCATTGCCAGTGCTGAATATTCTTCAGGATTTCGGACTAATTCTGTTCGTGTTCATGATTGGTTTGCAGGTGGGTCCAGGCTTCTTTGAAAGCTTCGGAAAAGGAGGAATAAAACTCAACATGCTTTCCTGCCTGGCAGTGCTGCTGAACATTCTGGTGATGTTTGGATGCTACTACATTTTCTTCGACACCAGCAAGTCTTCAAACTTGCCGATGATGATTGGAACGCTCTATGGCGCGGTGACAAACACTCCTGGATTGGGAGCCGCCAACGAAGCTCTGTTGAGCGTTTTCCCTAATGGCACCAACTTCGATATCGCATCGGGATATGCATGTGCCTATCCGCTCGGAGTTGTCGGAATCATCGGCGCTACACTCGCACTTAAATACATGTACAAGATTAACATGGAGCGCGAGAACGAAGAAGTACTTGAGCTGGAAAACGAGAACCCCGACGCCAAACCACATTCCATGCATCTAAAAGTATCTAACTCGTATATAGCCGGGCGCACGCTGATGGAAATATCGGAGTTTCTGAAACGTAACCTTGTTTGTACACGTATCATGCACAATGGCGAATTAAGCGTCCCGAGTAGAAATACAGTGTTCGAACTGGAAGACGAGGTTCTAGTGGTTTGCGCCGAAGCCGACGTTGAAGCTATTCAGGCTTTCATCGGCCCCCAGATAGATGCGCATTGGAACGAGGAAGACCAACCGCAACCAATCGTTAGCCGACGAATCATAATAACCAATAGCTCGATGAACGGTAAAACTATCGGCAAGATGAACCTCGGAGCTGTCTACGGAGTGAACGTAACAGGAATAATCCGCCAGGGAATGGAACTCTTCGTGAGTCCAAACTTCCACTTCCAGGTGGGCGACCGTGTGATGGTTGTAGGCCCGAAAGACAATGTGAAGCGAGTTGCCGAAATGATGGGAAACTCTGAAAGACGCCTCAATGCTCCAAACATAGCAACCATATTCGTGGGAATCATCGTGGGAATCATCTTCGGAACTCTCCCAATAGCCATTCCAGGAATGCCTGTTCCGTTAAAACTCGGTTTGGCAGGAGGACCACTTATTATAGCCATCCTTATCGGCCGTTTCGGTTACAGAATGCACCTCGTTACCTACACCACCGCATCGGCAAACATGATGCTTCGTGAGTTCGGTCTTGCACTATTCCTGCGTCGGTAGGAATCAAAGCCGGAAACGGATTCTGGGAAACAGTCGTGCAGGGCGACGGATTGAAATATGTCTACACAGGTTTTATCATAACCGTGATTCCCATCCTCATCATAGGTACAATAGCCCGTGTGAAATTCAAGTTCAACTATTTCACAATTATGGGTATGATTGCCGGAACATATACCGACCCACCAGCACTGGCTTATGCCAATTCTGTTTGTGCAGGCGAGGCCCCGGCGCTAGGCTATTCAACGGTTTATCCGCTCACAATGTTCCTTAGAATATTCACAGCACAAATGATTGTACTATTCTTCTGCGGAACCTAAAGGTCAGCTATAACAATATATAAAAGGTCGGATGCTCTATTTATGAACTCCGACCTTTTTTGTTTTGCGTTTACGACGTTGGCACAAGAGCTATGCAGTTTTGTTTTGTATTTGCGGCACCAGCGCAAACGTGATGCTTTTAAATAGTGATGATAAACTATTTATTCTGAGTAACATAATCGGGTAAGGAGGCAAACCTAAAATCATATTTATCCCCCTACCCTATTTTATTTCTTTTAGAGATCATATGTGAAAGTAAATTCTTTCTCTGCATCCAACGTGTTACCCACGAAGCATCCTTTTCTAGAGAAATTCTCCAAGCGTTTACGGAGCTTCTCATCAAACGATGCTTTTAGATGGAAGTTGATGCTGAACTTGGTTACACGATGTTCTTGCATGTCTTCCTCACATTCTCCAACCTCAGCATAGCAATCCGAGAAATCGCTTCCGGCACGCTCGGCTTGTAATCCCATAACGGTTAGAGCGCAAGCAGCCAACGAAGATGCTAGCAGTTCAACCGGTGTTTGATATTCACCCAGTCCGCCAACTGATTTCACAGCGTCGGTTTGAACGTTGATTCCCGATGTATTGTGGACAGCATCTACATGTCCATGGGATTTGTACTTTGCAATTGTGATTGTCATAATCTTTATCCTCTTATCCTGTTTATTAATTTCCGAGCATGTTCTTTCGATAGTTTTTTGATTTGCAGCAGCTGTTCCGGGTCGTTTCTCAAAGCATACGATACGGCTGGAGTGCAGATATGGTCCTGCAAGTTAAACCGGCACAAAGCTGCAATCTCCTTTATTTGTTGCATAACTATTTCGTCTATAGGATAATCCTCGGATGCTCCAAAAGTGAAAGAAGGAATCAGAATCTTTCCTTTCAAAGCATCACCTTTTGAACCATGCGAAAAACCATGCACAAACACCAATTCAATCCAGCGATGCATTATAGAGGGCATGCTATACCAAAACACGGGGAATTGCAGAACTACAATATCAGCCTTCACCAGTTTCTCTTGTTCAGCCTTTACATCAATCTCGAAATTCGGATAAAGCTCGCTCAATATTGAGAACTCGGCGTTTGGGAAAGCATTCTTCAGCTCATCGATTATCAATCTGTTTGCCACGGAATCGTTCAAGTCTGTATGGCCAGAAACTATTAGAATATTATCCATCATTAAATCCTTTTACTTTAAAACTAAAAACCGTCGAACTCTTTGAAGAGTCCGACGGTCAAAATCTCTACTTTTTCTGTTCTTGTAGCTTACTTAACAGTCTTAGCGCTGTCAGCCATGTTAGCGGTAGAATCGTTCATTGTGCTGTCGTTAACAGTAGAATCGTTCATTGCGCTGTCGTTAGCGGTGCTGTCTGCATTAGGAGCAGGTTTTGTTTTGTCACCACAAGATGCGAAAGAGATAGCTGCAATAGCTACGAACATTAAAACTAATTTTTTCATTTTTCTTTGCTTTTAAATTCTGTAAGACAATTATTGGTTTATTAAAACAATGCAAAGGTATGTATTTTTCCAATACACCATGCAAGTTCCTGAAAAATTTTTCGGGATTTATTGTAACCTTTCCGTAAACCACTGAAATCAAGAAGTTCTATACGCCTTGTTTTTGAGACGACGGAGTGAACAATAGTTCCTCGGAGTCGGATTTTTTATCGATTACGATAGTTGAACCCTTGGAAATAGACTCGGAAAGAATGAGTTCGCCCAATCCATCTTCGATGTAGTTTTGTATGGCACGTTTCAGCGGACGGGCGCCAAATTGTACATCATAGCCTTTGGTAGCGACAAATTCTTTTGCTGCATCAGTAATCTGGAGCTCGTAGCCGATGTTCTTCACACGACTGAGCAATCCTAACAGTTCGATGTCGATGATGCGCTTGATGGCATTGAGGTCAAGCTGGTCGAAAGTAATTATTTCGTCCAAACGGTTCAGGAATTCAGGGGCGAACTGCTTGCTGAGGCTCTTTTGGATTATGGCGCGAGCACGTTCCTTGTCGTGTTCGCTCTTTGAGAGGCCGTTAAGATTAACTGCGTTGAAACCTACTCCTTGCCCGAACTCTTTGAGCTGACGAGTGCCGGCATTGGAAGTCATTATGATAACGGTGTTGCGGAAATCTATTATCCTGCCGTTGCCATCGGTTAGTCGACCTTCGTCGAGCACTTGCAGAAGCATATTGAATACATTGCCGTGGGCTTTCTCTATTTCGTCGAGCAGGATGATTGAGTAGGGATGACGACGTACGCGTTCCGTGAGCTGTCCGCCCTCTTCGTAGCCTACATATCCCGGGGGAGCGCCTATAAGTCGAGAGGTGTTGAAGCTTTCGGAGTATTCGCTCATGTCTATTCGGATCAGCGCATCTTTAGAGCCGAACATTTTTTCGGCTAGTCGTTTTGCAAGATATGTTTTACCCACGCCCGTCGGGCCAAGGAACATGAAGGTTCCTATGGATGATTCGGGTCTTTCAATCCCAAACGATTACGGCGAATTGCTTTCACCATTTTGTCTATGGCCGGGTCTTGTGCTATGACGACTTGTTTCAGTTCGGCATCCATATTTTTCAGTCTGATTCCTTCGGCCTGTTTCATACGTTGCACTGGCACTCCGGTCATCATTGAAACGACGTCGGCTACATCGTCTTCGGTTATTCTAACCTTTTCGTTGCTTTCATTTTTCTGCCATTTTTCTTGTGCTTCGGCGAGTTGTTTTTCCAATTCGGCTTGTTTATCGCGATAGCTGGCAGCGAGTTCGAAATCTTGTGCTTTAACTGATTTCTGTTTCTTTTCCTGAATAATATCCAGTTGTTTTTGGATGTCGACAATTTCTTTTGGAACCTCGGCGTGCTGGAGATGTATTCGCGACCCCACTTCGTCCATTGCATCTATGGCTTTGTCGGGGAAGAAACGGTCGGTTACATATCTATCTGTCAGTCTGACGCAGGCTTTGAGTGATTCGTTTGAATAGTCGACGTGGTGATGTTCCTCGTAGCGTTCCTTTATGTTTTGGAGAATTTGGATTGTTTCGTCGACCGTTGTGGGTTCGACCATTACCTTTTGGAATCGACGTTCCAACGCTCCGTCTTTCTCGATTGAGTTACGATATTCATCGAGTGTCGTTGCTCCGATGCACTGAATTGTACCGCGTGCCAGAGCCGGTTTGAGTATATTGGCTGCATCCATCGAGCCTGGCGTTGAGCCGGCTCCGACGAGGGTATGTATCTCGTCTATGAATATAATGAGGTCGGAATTCTGCTCGATTTCTTTAATCAATGCTCGGATACGTTCTTCGAACTGTCCGCGATATTTCGTGCCGGCCACAATGGCAGTCATATCGAGTGTCACCACTCGTTTGTTGAACAACACGGGCGATGTTATTCGCTTAACTATCATTTGTGCCAGTCCTTCAACGATTGCACTTTTTCCAACTCCGGGCTCGCCTATAAGGATGGGATTATTTTTCTTCCGCCGACCCAGGATTTCGCTCACACGCAGGATTTCTTTTTCGCGTCCGACCACCGGGTCGAGCTTGCCTTCTATGGCAGCAGCTGTGAGGTCGGTTCCGAAATTGTCGAGTACGGGAGTTTTAGATTTCGTTTGTTGTTTCTGACTTGTTCGCGCGGCGGAGTCTTTGTTTTGCTGACTGAAAACGGGTTCATCTTCTTCCTCATCGGCCATATCGATTCCATCGCGTGTTTGATTAGCCTTTTGTTGTAAATAAAGCAGGGCCGTTTCATAGTTCAGCGAATTTCTCTCGAGTAGATTCTTGGCTCCATTTCCGGCATTATCGTGTAGCAGGGCGAGCAGCAAATGATGCAGGTCGACAGTTTCGGTTCGTTGTCGTCGTGCCTCGAGTACTGCCAATCTGAGAATATTATTGGCCTGTTCGTTCAGCAGCATGTCAGCTGGCGGTATGTCGGCCTTGTTGTCACTCTTTCGAATGAGTTCCTCGAGTTCGTTTTTCAAACTCTCTATATTCACATTCAAGCTTGCTATCATTGTCGGCACGAGTCCGTTTTTCTCTCTAAGTATGGCCAGAAGAATATGTTCCGGTCCTATCGATTCGCTTGCAAGTCGTTCGGCTTCTTCTTTGCTGAACGACAGAATCTCCGAAACCTTTTGTGAAAACTGGTTCATAATGTTGTTTACCTTTCTATGTTATACGGGGTTCTAAATAATCTCTTTCTCAATTGCAAAGGCTGTGCCAAGCGTCGCAAGGCCCCAAAACTGTTTGGTTTCTTGTCTGCAACACTGTTGCAAGGCTCAAACTGTTTGGTTTCTTGTCTGCAACACTGTTGCAAAGCCCGAACCGTTTGGTTTCTCGTCTGCAACGTTGTTGCAAAGCCCGAACCGTTTGGTTTCTCGTCTGCAACGTTGTTGCAAGGCTCAAACCGTTTGGTTTCTCGTTTGCAACGTTGTTGCAAGGCTCAAACCGTTTGGTTTCTCGTTTGCAACACTGTTGCAAGGCCCAAACCGTTTGGTTTCTTGTCTGCAACACTGTTGCAAGGCCCGAACTGTTTGGTTTCTCGTTTGCAACGTTGTTGCAAGGCCCGAACCGTTTGGTTTCTCGTTTGCAACATTGTTGCAAGGCTAAAACCGTTTGGTTTCTCATCTGCGGAACTTCCGCGAGGCCCAAACCATTTGGTTTCTCATCTGCGGAACTTCCGCGAGGCCCAAACCATTTAGTTTCTCGTTTGCGGGACTTCCGCGAGGCTCAAACCATTTAGTTTCTCATTTGCGGAACTTCCGCGAGGCTCAAACTATTTGATTTCTCATCTGCGGAAGTTCCGCGGAGCTCAAACCATTTAGTTTCTCATCTGCGGAACTTCCGCGGGGCCCAAACCATTTGGTTTCTCATCTGCGGAAGTTCCGCGGAGCTCAAACTATTTGGTTTCTTATTTGCGGGACTTCCGCGAGGCCAAAACCATTTGGTTTCCTGTCTGCGGAACTCCCGCAAACGATAAACCGGTTGTTTTACTCCTTCGCTCATGGCGCAACGATTTTACGATATAATCATCCAACCTCTTCAGGATGAAAAGAGCGAATACATCGTGGTTCGACATATCCGCTCTCTTTGTTTGTTACACCTTTTCTATATATATAGGCCTACAAATTCAGCTCGGCGAGTTTGCCACGCAACTTTTTGCAGGTTGATGAACTAGCCGGAACGAGAGGCAGTCGGAGTATGTTTTCAATCATGCCCATTTCGCTGAGAAGGGCTTTGCAGCCTGCCGGATTACCGTCGACGAAGAGCAATTTGTAAAGCTCGGCCAAACTATTGTGAATCTTTCGGGCTCCGAGCATATCGCCATCGAGCGCACAGTGAACCATCTTGGAAAATTCTTTCGGAAGAGCGTTGCCGATTACTGATATCACGCCTACTGCACCGCTTGCAATGAGGGGGAAGGTGAGAGCGTCGTCGCCACTGATGACCTCAAATCGTTCGGGTTTATTTTTGATTATCTCATTAGCCTGGTCGGCATTTCCCGAGGCTTCTTTTATTGCCACGACGTTAGAACAATCGGCAGCTATACGCAGGGTTGTTTCGGCAGTCATATTCACTCCGGTTCGGCCCGGCACGTTGTAGAGAACTATTGGCAGCCGGCTATCTTGCGATATTGCTTTGAAGTGCTGGTAAATTCCTTCCTGACTGGGTTTGTTGTAGTACGGGCAGATGCTTAGCATACCGTCTATTCCGCTCCAGTCGGTACTGTTCATCTCTCGAATCACAGCAGCCGTGTTGTTTCCGCCACAATATTTCAGAATCGGAACCCTGCCGGAAACGATTGCCTTAACGGTATCGGTTATTTTATTCTTCTCGTCGGCAGAGAGGCAGGGAGTTTCGCTTGTCGTGGCGAGTATGCAAAAGAAATCGGCCCCATTTGTCAGCTGGTATTCAATCAATCGTTCTAGGGCTTTGAAGTCAACGGCTCCATCTTTTTTGAATGGTGTGATGAGCGCAATTCCTAAACCATGAAATACGTTCCGCATAATATTATTGCTTTTAATCAGTTGCTTGCAAAAGTAAGTTCAATATTTTATATCCCAAAGAAACAGGGCGTTGGCGGGCATGCTTTCTCCGGCATCACAGCGCGAACCCGAATCGAGTATTTGTTTAAATTCAGCGAGAGTTGTTCTACCGCGGCCTACTTCAATAAGAGTTCCCACAACAGCGCGCACCATATTTCGGAGGAAACGGTCGGCGGTTATTCTGAAGAACCAACGCGAAGCAGGGTGCACTCATCGGCGGGGAGCTGATGCCATGCGGCTTCGATTACGTTGCAAATAGTTGTTTTCGAATCGGCTCCCGTTTTGCAAAAGCATTTGAAATCTTTCTGCCCGAGAAGAAGTTTTGCAGCATCATTCATCTTCTCAAAATCGAGTTTGTAGCGCAGTTCGCATGAGTAATGACGCTGAAATGCGTCTTTCTCGGTGTGCAGATAGTAGTGATAGGTTCGCGACTTAGCCGAGAATCGGGCGTGAAAATCGTTATCAACCTGCTCAACGGCCGATACGGAAATATCATTCGGGAGAAAACGGTTCAGCTTGTAAACCAAATCATGCTCGTCGATTGAGTTCCCCAAATCGAAATGCGCAACCATCATTCGGGCATGCACTCCGGCATCTGTTCGCCCAGCTCCGGTTATCGAAGTATTAGTTCGCATAATTGTGGTGAGCGCGTTTTCCAAAACCTCTTGCACGGATATTCCGTTTGGCTGAATTTGCCAGCCGTGATAGCGAGTTCCATCGTAGGAAAGCTTGATAATGTATCGTTGCATAATGCAGCAAAATTACTATAATACGCTCGGCCTCAACAGAACCTCGCAGATAGAAATGATGTATTGTTTCGATGTTTCATGCCCGAAGTGATTAACTTTGTCCGGCAGAAATCAAATAATAACCAATAGTTTATGGATAACATCAAGACTCTTTTTCTAGCCGTTCTGGCATTAGTTTCGTTTGCTTCATGCATCAAAGACGAAGCGCCGAATCAGGAAGCCGATATCCTTTCGTGCAAGGTTGGCGATGGCCTGCTCATCCGCGAACCAATAATCACGAACGATGAAGTTCGACTATATGTCAACGGTTGGATCGACCTCACGAATTTGGCACCCATATTCACACTCACCGAGGGCGCAACAATAGAACCGGCAAGCGGAACTGCACGTAATTTCACCACACCGCAAAACTACACGGTAACGTCGCAAGACGGACGGTGGAAGAAAACCTACAAGGTGTCGTTCCTCTCGGACGACCTCGCAACCGAATATCATTTCGAGAATATGAAATGGTACGAATATGCCGACGACGAAAGCCAACCGGCAAAGAAATATTTCCACATATTCTTCGACAAAACATCCGACAACAGCGAAATGGAATGGGGAAGCGGCAATGCAGGATTCATGATAACAAACAACAACGCACAGGCCGAAGACTATCCCACCAGTCAAGCCAACGACGGATATATCGGCAAATGCGCCAAACTCACAACCGTGAGCGCGGGCGAGCTGGGTAAAATGTTTGGCGCACCAATCGCAGCCGGCAACCTCTTCACGGGAACATTCCAAATCAACCCAACCGATATGCTCAAGTCAACCCGGTTCGGATTACCATTCAGCAAGAAACCGCTCGAGCTCACAGGCTACTACAAATACAAAGCCGGCACAACATTCACAAACAAAGAAGGCAACGAGGTCAAGGGACAGAAGGACGACTTCTCTATCTATGCCGTCTTCTATGAAGTGACACCCGAAGTACCCACACTCGACGGAACCAATTCGCAAACCAGTCCGAACATCGTTCTCGCTGCAGAGCTCGACGAACGACACGAAACCGACCGCTGGACACGATTCTCCATACCCTTCAAACCTGTGGCTAACCGAACCATCGACGCCGAGAAACTCAAAGCGGGGAAATATAATCTAGCCATCATCATGTCGTCGAGCAAAGACGGCGGACTGTTCAACGGCGCCGTAGGAAGCACGCTCTATGTCGACGAATTGCAATTATTCTATGAGAAATAAAATCATCACCCTCCTGCTCGTCATCAGCGCAGTTGCCCACGCGCAAACCGACCGTACCGAAGCCCTCATCCTGTCAGAAAACAACGGCTGGGAATACGAAGTGAAAGCCGGCATAAATATCGGTGGAGCATCGCCCATTCCGCTGCCTGTGGAGATTCGCAAGGTTGAAAGCTATAGTCCGAAATTCAACGGAACCATCGAAGGCGTAGTTACTAAATGGCTAGGCGCCGAAAAGAAATGGGGAATCTCGGCCGGACTAAAGTTCGAAGAAAAAGGAATGATAACCGGCGCACAGGTGAAAGCCTACGGTATGGAAATAATCAGCGAAGGCAGTCGAGTGTCGGGCCTCTGGACAGGCCACGTAAAAACAAACTACAACAGCACGATGCTCACCATCCCCGTCATGGCAAACTACAAACTTGGCAGACTCTGGAAAGTACGTGCCGGTCTATTTGCCTCCCTCAAACTCGACGGCGACTTCACTGGCAGCGTGAGCGACGGTTATCTACGCGAAAAAACACCAGTCGGACAAAAAATCGCTTTCACCAACGGCAATTCAGCCACCTACGACTTCGGCTCTCATCTTTGCCACATGCAATGGGGAGCCAGATGGGCGGAACCTGGCGCGCTTCAATCATTTCACCGTGAACGCCGACCTCACATGGGGATTCAACGACATATTCGAAAGCAATTTCAAGACAATCTCTTTCAAACTAATTCCCATCTATCTGAACCTCGGATTCGGGTACAGATTCTAAAAGCAAAAACATTATATGAACGAAAAAATCAGAATAAAAGACATCGCCGAACGAGCCGGCGTGAGCGTAGGAACCGTAGACCGCGTGTTGCACAACCGCTCCAAAGTTTCGAAAGAAGCGCTCGCAAAAGTTCAGAAAGCCCTCAGCGAAATGAACTATCAGCCCAACGTATATGCAAGCGCGTTGGCTTATAATCGTAGTTACACATTCCACTGCATCATTCCCAAACACAGCCGGGAAGAATATTGGGAGGAAATAGAACTCGGAATAAAGAAAGCAACCGAACAGCAGAGAGACTTCCGAGTAGAAGCCCAACTGATGTACTACAATCGACTGGACCCTGACTCGTTCGTCAAAATCCATAAAGAATGTCTCCAGCAAAAGCCCGACGGAGTGATTCTCGTGCCCCCAACCCTGGAACTCACTCAACCATTTGCCGACGAACTGCACGCAGCAAAAATTCCTTTCATCCTGCTCGACTCCAATATGCCCGAAGTGCAGCCGCTATCGTTCTACGGACTCGACTCCGTGCAAAGCGGCAAGTTCGCAGCCCGAATGTTCATGCTCCTGGCCCATGCCGAACCAGCCGTGATGCTAATGAAACAAACCATAAACGGACGAGTACTAAACCGACAGCAAGAAAACCGAGAAGTGGGCTTCAGAGCCTACATGAAAGAGCATTTCCAAAACACGGAAATAATCGACCTCAACCTCCCGCTCAGGTTAAACCAAAAACATCACGAACTGATACTCGAAAAAACATTCAACGAGCATCCCGAAATACGCCACATCATAACCCTCAACTCAAAAGCCTCAATCGTGGGCAACTATCTCCACAAAACAAGCCGGAACGACGTACAAATAATGGCTACGACATGACCAACCGCAACGCCGAATGCCTACGCCGAGGAAACATATCCTTCATCATCACCCAGCACGCCTATCAACAAGGATTTCTAAGCATCGATACACTATTCAAAGCCATCGTGCTAAAGAAAAAAGTGCGACAGGCCAACTACATGCCCATCGACCTCATCACGAAAGAAAACATCGACTTCTATCACCGCACCCTACTCTGAACATGAATATCGTTCAACGAAACCTATTCAGCATCTTACGGGCGGGAGCTTTCAACGACCGAACTCTCCCGCCCGAACCGATGTCGGCCTACAAATGGCAAACACTATTCGAAATCGTCAGTACGCAAAACCTCATCGCCCCATTCGCCATCGGAATAAGCCAGTTCGACAACAACAAACAAACGAATCTGCCCGATAGCCTGAAAGAAATCATTAGCCAATCCCCCACCCCATCCCACCCCAAAACCGAGAAAACCATAACCCTTGCCAATCCGTTCCTCAACCGAAAGCTCCACAAAATAATCGACAACGAACGCCACAGCATCGACACCTCCGTTGAAACACTTAAAGCGCTACGCATCATCATCGACAACCTCAAAGCAATGCTCAACAGCGGAGTAAACATCGGTACCCTAATAGAACTCGGACAATATCTCCGTACCGGCGGACACAAGATAGACTTCCTCAAACTCGAACGCTGGATAGCCACCCTCCACCTCCAATCCGCAGCCCAATTTCAAGGCAACATCCTCATCGAGTTCTTCGGTTTCGAACCCGACGAACTCCCATTCGTTTCCCGAACCGACCCCAAAGTCAGCAGAATAATCATCCGCAAACTCAACCACCTCCAAAAGCTCGTCGCCTCGCACAGTCCGCTAAAAACCAACAGCCGCCTCATCCGTCGCAACTTCAAGCACGCCCCCACCTACCTACGTTATGCCCCACTAGAAACAACCAGCAACCTCCTCTACAACATCTTCCACTTCATTTCCGACATCGAAGAATAATCTTCCCCAATTCGAATCCACATAAATATCACACAAGTTTATCCCAAACCCACGTCTGGGCGCACTTCTGCCACGAAAAGACTAAAATCAACGAGGAAACACAAGGTTAATTTAAGTCGACGCTGAGTGCACCAACGCCCTAAGTCTTTCCCATTCGGCCGATAAGCCCGCATGTAGGGACAGACCCCGTGTCTGTCCGCCTCTCTGCCAACTCGGTCTGCCTACCGCATAACATATTGGAGCCTACCGGGGCGATGGATATTTATCCCGTCCCTGTAGGACGGTGCGGACAGACACGGGGTCTGTCCCTACATGCGGGCTGACGCCCGAGTTGGCATACGTGTCTATCATTTATTGTACATCCGTGGCTTAAGCAAATTCTTAAACCGAACTCACATAATAGGGCGCACTTCTGCCATGGAAGAAAGACAAAAAACAAACTAAAATGTATTTCTGCCATGGAAGAAAGACAAAAAACAACGATGGAGACGGCAAATATCGACAACATTCTACTCCCAACGGCTTAGGCACTAGCACCTAATCGTGCGTTTGCTCAAAAAAGGCATACCTTTGTCGCAACAATACCAGTCAAGAGTATGAAAAAGATAATATTACTCGCAATGAGCATAATTTTGCTTTCCGGATGCCGGGAAAGTCTAGAAGAACAAGCAGCCAGAAATTGTAAAGAATTCACGGAGAAAAACTGTCCTACTCCGGTGCAACTCAATATACGAATGGATAGTATGGTATACGAAAACACAACCCGCACCATTCGATATTATTACACCCTCAGCGGCCCGGCCGACAACGAAAAAGCGGCCCACAAAATGCAAAAGGAACTGCGCAGCCTTCTGCTCACGGCGGTCAAAAGCGACACGGGCACGAAGATTTATAAAGACGCCGGATTCAACTTCCGATACACCTATCGCTCCGAAAAATCACCCGCCACAATACTGTTCGACACCACTTTCGGGGAAAAAGACTATTGAACCTTAATTCATTAAAAGAAAAAATGTAGCTATGAAACTCTCCGAACTCAAAACCGGCCAGAGCGGTATAATAATAAAAGTATCCGGTCATGGCGGATTCCGTAAACGCATCATCGAAATGGGCTTCATTAGCGGGAAACGGGTAGAGGTACTGCTCAATGCACCGCTACGCGACCCGGTGAAATATAAAATCATGGGCTACGAGGTTAGCCTTCGGCACAGCGAGGCCGATTTGATTGAAGTCCTGCCCGACCATGAAGAGACGCACTCCGAAATACAAACCGAAACACTTCATGGACTGAAATGCAACGACCACGCACCGCTTTCGGATAAGATGAAAGAGGCCCTGAAACAAAAACGACATACCATAAACGTGGCTCTCGTGGGCAATCCAAACTGCGGTAAAACATCTCTCTTCAATTTCGCCTCCGGGGCACACGAACGAGTGGGAAACTATTCGGGCGTCACGGTAGATGCTAAATATGGCTGGGCCGAATTCGAAGGTTATCGCTTCGAACTGGTTGATTTACCGGGAACATACAGCTTGTCGGCCTACAGTCCGGAGGAACTCTACGTAAGAAAACAACTCGTCGAAAAGACACCCGACGTGGTGATAAACGTTATCGACGCATCAAATCTGGAACGCAATCTCTATCTCACTACCCAACTCATCGACATGCATCTACGCATGGTTTGTGCACTGAACATGTTCGACGAAACCGAGCAACGAGGCGACCACATCGACCACCAGAAACTGTCCGAACTGTTCGGCGTGCCAATGGTTCCCACGGTGTTCACCACCGGTCGGGGCGTCGACCAACTCTTCCGAGAAATCATCGCAACCTACGAGGGACAAGAAGATTCACAACCCAATTTCAGACACGTGCACATCAATCACGGTCATGAGCTCGAACATGGTATCGACGAAATTCAAGAACATCTGAAACAGGAAGCCGATCTTCGACAAAAATACTCAACCCGCTATCTGGCCATAAAACTCCTCGAAAACGATGCCGAGGTGGAAAAAATAATCTCCCGACTACCCGATGCAAAAGAGATTATAGAGCATCGTAACCAAGCTGCCGCACGCGTAAAAGAAGAAACGGGAAACGATAGCGAAACGGCCGTTATGGATGCAAAATATGGCTTCATCCACGGGGCTCTGAAGGAAGCCGAATATTCCACCGGTCGGCAGAAAGATACCTACAGAACCACGCATGTCATCGACGCTGTGCTCACAAACCGCTACCTGGGATTCCCCATTTTTTTGCTATTGCTTCTGCTGATGTTCAGCGCAACATTCACCCTCGGACAATATCCCATGGACTGGATTGAAGCTGGCGTGGAGTGGCTGGGTAATCTCATCAGCGAAACATTGCCCGACGGACCGATAAAGGATATGCTCATCGACGGCGTAGTAGGCGGCGTGGGCGCCGTGATTGTGTTTCTGCCGCAAATCCTGATTCTCTATTTCTTCATTTCCTACATGGAAGATTGCGGATATATGGCGCGCGCAGCCTTCATCATGGATAAACTAATGCACAAGATGGGACTCCACGGCAAATCGTTCATTCCGCTCATAATGGGTTTCGGATGTAACGTACCGGCAATTATGTCAACCCGAACCATCGAAAGCCGTCGCAGCCGATTGGTCACGATGCTCATCCTCCCGATGATGAGTTGTTCGGCTCGAGTTCCCATCTACATCATGATAACCGGCTCGTTCTTTGCCCTGAAATATCGTTCGCTTGTAATGCTGTCGCTCTATCTCATCGGTATAATCATGGCCGTCGTCCTGAGTCGCCTTTTCACGAAAACTGTGGCTAAAGGCGAGGACACACCCTTCGTGATGGAACTTCCGCCCTATCGTTTCCCAACATGGAAAGCCATCGGACGACACACCTGGGAGAAGGGCAAACAATATCTCAAAAAAATGGGCGGAATAATCCTCGTTGCATCGATAATCGTCTGGGCGCTGGGCTATTTTCCTATCCCCGACAACCCAGATATGGGAAAACAAGAACGACAGGAACAGAGCTATATCGGTAAACTCGGCCATACCATCGAACCACTCTTCAAAGCACAAGGATTCGACTGGAAACTCGACATGGGACTCCTAGCTGGAGTCGGTGCCAAGGAAATCGTAGCCTCAACGCTGGGCGTACTCTATTCGAACAATGATTCTTTCAGCGACGACAATGATTTCAACGACGAAGGCGGTAAATACGAAATCCTACACCGGCAGATAACTGCCGAGGTGGCCCGCGAAAATGGAATAAGCTATAAGGAGGCTGAACCCATAGCCACACTCACAGCCTATTGTTTCCTTTTGTTCGTATTGCTCTATTTCCCTTGTGTTGCAACCATCGCGGCTATCAAAGGCGAAACCGGAAGCTGGAGATGGGCACTCTTTGCGGCCGGCTATACAACCGCGCTTGCATGGATTGTTAGCGCAGCCGTGTTCCAAATCGGCCGACTTTTCATTTGAAAAATCACATCACACAATCAATATACACCCGATTATGAAACAGAGCATCATCTCAACAAACCACCTCGAACTAACCCTCGCGGAGGTTATAGCCGAATGCGAACGCGACCGAATATTTGTTCTCACCGACGACAACACTGTGCACAAATGTTGGCCGAAAATAAGCTCGTTTCTCTGTTTGAAAAGGGCGCAGTTAATTACTATTGATTCAGATGACAAGAACAAAAACCTCGCCTCGCTCGAATATGTTTGGAATGCGTTTCAGTCGGGCGGCGCCACTCGTCACTCGCTCCTTATTAATCTTGGCGGCGGAATGGTGACCGACCTCGGAGGATTCGCCGCCGCAACCTTCAAACGTGGTATAAATTTCATCAATATTCCCACAACCCTGCTCGCAATGGTCGATGCTGCTGCAGGCGGAAAGACAGGCATAAATTTCGGCGGACTGAAAAACGAAATCGGTCTTTTTGCCCAACCCAACTTCGTTATAATAGACGCCGAATGGCTTGAATCGCTCGACCATGCGAACATTCTCAGTGGCTATGCCGAGATGCTCAAACACGGCCTGTTATCATCGCGCAATATGTGGGCCGAGCTTATCGATATTCCAACCCTCGCCGAAATTCAACCGCTGATTGGGCCAAGTATAGAAGTAAAAGAACGAATTGTTGAAGCCGACCCCAACGAACATGGCTTGCGCAAGGCTTTGAATTTTGGTCACACCTTCGGTCATGCATTCGAAGAATGGGCCATGAAACGCTCGCCTATTCTGCACGGCTACGCGGTTGCCTTCGGACTTATTGCCGAGCTTTATCTCTCAACTATTCTAACCGGATTCCCATCAGCCGACATGTACAAGACCGTACAATTCATTCGCGAAAACTACGGTTCGCTACCAATCACATGCAACGACTATCCAGAACTGATTGACCTCATGCGTCACGACAAAAAGAATCGCGGTTCGCAAATCAAATGTACCCTTCTCGAACAAATCGGAACTCCTCACCTCGACTACTCTCTCAACGAAAACTATATAAAAGAAGCCCTCGATTTTTCCAGATTCACATAAACATCATTCCAATGATTAAAACACCAACATCGAAGACAGTTAGTCGGTATACTCGAAGTCGTTGAGCTCTTCGATGTCTTCGATTTCGTCTTCGGATAACAGAGAAGAGTGTTCGAAGTCGGCACCCTCGGCATGAATTTCATCTTCGAAGAGTAACAGGTCTTTATCGCGGTGAACCAACGATTCGTCAGAAGTTATGCTTTGAAGTTTGTTGCTCTCGGAGTTTAGCTCACGCCAAAGAATGTCTTTCAGCTCGTTGATACCCAAGCCAGTGACGGCTGAAATGAATACTGCCGGCAAATCGGACGGTAAGGTTTCGCGAAGCATTTCAATGAGCTCGTCGTCAAGTAAATCGCTTTTCGTTATTGCCAGCACGCGATGTTTGTTGAGCATTTCAGGATTGAACTTACGCAGTTCGTTGAGCAGAACTTTATAGTCGTGAGCTATGTCGTCGGTGTCGCCGGGTACCATGAACAGCAGGAGTGAGTTACGTTCGATGTGGCGTAGGAATCGCAAACCGAGACCCTTCCCTTCACTTGCACCTTCGATGATTCCCGGAATATCGGCCATTACAAAACTCTGTCCTTCCCGATAGCTCACGATTCCGAGCGATGGCTCCATGGTTGTGAATGGATAGTTGGCAATTTTGGGCTTCGCGCTCGAGAGAGCGGAGAGTAGTGTCGACTTTCCTGCGTTGGGGAAGCCCACTAATCCAACATCAGCCAGGAGCTTTAGTTCAAGGATAACGGTCATCTCTTGCATCGGTTCGCCGGGTTGGGCATAGCGCGGAGCTTGATTAGTGGACGTGCGGAATTGGAAATTCCCCAATCCTCCGCGGCCACCTTTGAGTAGCATAACCGTTTGTTTGTCGTTGGCTACGTCGCAAACATATTTTCCTGTTTCGGCGTCGTAGACTACCGTCCCGCACGGCACATCAATATATACGTCCTTGCCGTCGGTTCCGTGACACTTGTCGCGCCCGCCGTTTCCACCATGCTCGGCATAAACGTGACGCTGATATTTGAGATGTAACAGTGTCCAGTAGTTGTGATTTCCACGCAAGTACACGTTTCCTCCTCGACCACCGTCGCCTCCATCGGGTCCACCGTTGGGGTTGTACTTCACATGGCGCAGGTGCATAGAGCCACGTCCACCTTTGCCCGAGCGGCAATATATTTTTACGTAGTCAACGAAATTGCTATCCATTATTTTCGAACATCGGTTAGGGTGTTCAGAGTTTTTCTATGATTTCGGTTATCTTACCGAAGATTTCGTCTATCCCGCCGAGACCTTCAATGTGGTGATGTATGCCTTCGTTTTTATACCAATCGATTAGTGGCGAGGTCTGCGTGTGATAAACGTCGAGTCGTTTCTTGATTGTTTCCTCGTTGTCGTCGGTTCTGCCGCTTTGCTTTCCGCGTAGTACTAGTCGGTTCATGAGTTCGTCTTCTGGAACATAGAGTTCAATCATTGCAGCGACGGAATGGTTTCGTTCGGCGAGCATCTTCTTGAGCGCTTCGGCTTGCGGAATGGTACGTGGGAATCCGTCGAAGATTACACCTTTGTGTTCCTTGCCGAACGAATCGTAGACTCCGGCTAGGATGTCAATCATCAGCTCGTCGGGGATGAGCTGTCCGTTGTCGATGTATTTCTTTGCTGTTTTGCCGAGTTCTGTTCCGGCTTTGATTTCACTGCGGAGTACGTCGCCAGTGGAAATATGTCCTAGTCCGTACTTCTCAATCATTTTATCGCTCTGGGTACCTTTTCCTGCACCGGGAGCTCCGAATATTACAATGTTCTTCATCATTCTTTCACTAAAGTGTATATGTCTTTTAAGTTTCTCCCTTGTTGATTGTAATCGAGTCCGTAGCCCACTATGAAGTCGTTCGGAATTTCCATTGCCGCGTATTCAATATTGAGCGGTACTGTGAGTTTGTCTGGCTTTAATAGAAGTGTGCAGACATGTAGTCCGGCAGGGCAATGAGTTCCGAGTGTGTCGAGCATGCGTTCTATTGTTCGTCCGGTATCTACGATATCTTCCACGATGATAATCTCGCGGTTGCGGATATCTTCGTTTAGTCCGATAACCTCTTTTATCGTCCCAGTGGATGTGGTTCCTTGATAGGATGCCAGCTTCACGAACGATATTTCGCACGGTATGGTGAGATTCCTCATCAGGTCGGCCGCGAAGATGAACGACCCGTTGAGCACCGCAAGCAGTAGCGGATTCTTCCCTGCCATGTCGCGGTTTATACGTTCAGCCACTTCTTTGATACGTTTCAGGATTTCGGCCTCCGGTATGGAGGTTTCGAATGTTTTGTCGTTGATTGTTACTCGACTCATTGATTTTCTGTTTGAAATAATTTCGCGCAAAAGTACTAAAACAAGGTGATTTTGTTAGCTTGGCATTGCACCGTCGCTAGAACTTGATAAACGTAAGTCTGACGGAATCGGTGGAGAGTTCTAGGTTTTTCCGATTGAACGAGACCGTATAGGTAGGTGTGAACGACTGTATGCCAAACAGTCTGAGATATGATTCGTCGGTGAGCGGCCGGTCTCCGTTTTGGCGGTCATATATATATGGTTCGGTTAATTCGAGTTTTCCGTCAATCTGTTTGAAGCGATAGAGAATACTGGTGTGGGTTCCCGATTTGTCTTCGAGTTGGAGAAGTTTTCCTTGGAATAACCAGTAGATTCTGTCGTGCGAAAAATCGGTCGTCGTGATTTGTCCTGTGGAACTTGTGTGGCGCATTGAGCGTAGATGCCACATGCCTTCGAGTGCCCCGGGATAGTTGTCGGTTTCGAGTGAACAGCTCACTAGGATTGTTGCTATGAGTGCTATGATGATATTTTTTTTCATGTTTTGTTTTCCTTTTGTTTAGAGTTTCAGCAAGCCACGCTTTGCTATAGTTATTTGCATTCCATAGTTTATTCCGCCGAGGATTGCTCCGAAATCGGCTCCGGCTCCAACGGTGATACTCATTCCGTCAAGCCAGCGGTAGCGGTTTCCCAGGAATCTATAGGATGTTTCGGCTAGGAGACTAACATTATGATGTTGGTCGAAATAAGGTTCTTCATAGGTTCCGAGTCCTTTCTGCCATGTTGCTAAGAATCGCCAGTCGAGATACTCGCTGGGATGACCGCCAAGTCCGATGTGGAAGGCTTCGAAGCGATTGTTTGCAACTAATATACGTCCATCGGTGTTGTAGATTGGTGAACGATAGAGTGGATTGCCCATCACCTGCCCCCAGTGCTGATGCCCCGTATATATATAATGATTGTAGAAGTTATCTTTTCCGCCTATGTGGTCGGCAATAGTATTCGTATGGTCATGGTAAATCGGTCCGCTTTGATATTGTGTGTATAGATATTCGAACACGAAATCGTTTATCCAATTGTCGGGTTTGTAATTGTATTCGAATCCGATTTGCCAGTCTTTGAAGTCGTAGAGCAGAAAGCGCCGCTTTACTTTTTTAGTCCACTCGGTGCCGTTTCCATAACCATCATAGTCTAGCTGGAACATACTCGACTGATCTTCGAAGAACTTGTCGGCATATATAGCTACCATGTGCCAGTCGCCGTCGTATTTCAACTTGGCCATCCAGCTTCCCAACTGGTCGCCAGCGATATTCTGATATGTTGTTTCTCCTGCATCAGATCCTCCGGGTAACAGTGCGTTAATAAAGTCGCGTGGCCTCGTTCCGCCTTTCATGGGTTGCATCGTTCCATTGGGCTGTATAACATATCCTGTTCCTCCAAAGAGGGTCACCATTTCCAATCCCATTTCCAACGACCATGGGCAGAACACTTCCTCGTTAGAAATCTTAAGGAAGCCTGCTTTTGAATGATAAAGAACGTTGTCGGCATATCTACTTTTCTTGCCTGTGAAATCGTGCTGCCAATTCTGGTCGGTCATGGCGCCATAGGCCAGATGTCCTTTGAGGTGTAACCAGCCATTGAACACTGGAAGAGTCCAATAATCGGGCAGAGCTACTCTTATCTGCGGAATCGGACGGGTATTTATACCAAGCGTTTGTGCACCGGTACTGAGCTTAGTATTCTTCATCATCATGGGTTCCTCCTTGGCACCTACGGTTAGCTTCCCTTTGAGCCATCTCAGTTCGGCATATGCTTGCTGGGCTACCAATCTACTGGTGTAACCCTGAGTTATGGCTATGTCGAGTCCGTAGCCGATGCCCCATTTTCTTGCTTCGTCGGTTTCTATTGGCCGGTAGACAGCTGCGCGCGCATAGGCATTGAATTTTTCGAGTGAGCTCAAACCGTATTTATTTGCATTGAGCCATAGCGGAGTTTTATTTCCGGAGAGCGACGCCTGCGCTTCGAGGAGATATTGCACATTTTTGAGCGGTTGCAATTTTACGGTGTCTTTCTTCTCGGAATATCCGTACTGTGCCTTCATCGGCATAATGCTCGAGGCGAGGGTCAGGGCTATAATTATTCGCTTCATAATTATTTGGGTTATATAATTAATGTTGTTCTCTACTTGCTGGTTGACAACCCACTTCGTTTCGGTCGTTTGAACGAGCGATAGTCGTCTATCTCGATTTCAACGTCCGGCTCGTGTAGACTTATATCGTGCGGAAGGGCGAACTTGATGTATTTGATGTTCAATCCGCGTTCAATCCACTGGTTTTCATAATAGGTTCTGATGTTTAGAATCTCGCGTGTGTACAAGTCGAGCTTATCGGCGGGCAACTCGGCGTTACGATTATAAAGGTCGTTGGTTTGCAGAAGAACGGGCAAATTATTTTGTTGTACTAGTGCCGAAGTGTAGGTGAAAAGGAGGTTTGAATCGGTTTTCAGATGAATCGTTCCTCTGTCTATTAGGAAGCGTTTATATCGCTTAAGGAAATAGGTAGATGAGAGTCTTTTTCTGGGATTTTTCATCTGTGGGTCAGAGAAGGTGAGCCATATTTCTTGTACTTCGTTTTCGGCGAAAAACCGGTCGATTATCTCGATATTAGTCCGTAAAAAAGCCACGTTTCCGAGTTTTTCCTCAAGTGCCTGCTTAGCTCCGGTGTAGATTCGTGCGCCTTTTATGTCGACTCCGATGAAATTCGTATCTGGATATCGTTTTGCCAATCCCACGGTGTATTCTCCTTTACCACATCCCAGTTCAAGGATTATGGGATTTGAGTTTCCGAAGCACTCTTCATTCCATCGTCCCTTTTGTTCAAAAGGTTTTCCGTCGATAACACTGAATGGATATTGATATACATTTTCAAAAGTTCCATCTCTGCAAACTTTTGTAGTTTTCCTTTACTCATGGATGCAAAGGTAAGCAGATGTGTAGGATTAATCCTCCAAGTAGGTAATCAGACGCCATGCTTGTCATATTGTGTCATGCCTATAGATCTCGTGAATTTGTGTTTTTGAGTTACGCAAACTCGCTTGACATCAAAAACAATGTTTTTCGAATGAACTCTGGACCACTGGATTCTTATCTAAAACCTGAGATAAAAACTCTGCCGGGAATTTGCAGCATATGCAAAAGCCGGCAGAGAAAATATAATCATGAAAAAAAACTTTCTCGATTCCGAGTGGATATTATTCCCTCTTAGTTTGCTTGTTCTTTGGCTTCGTGGCAAGGATGAAGTAAAGAATCAAGGCAGCATAAGCAGCTATGGCCAGAAGTTCGGAAAGATGATTAGCCCACCAATTGGAATAGTCGAACTCAATGCCGCCAAACTTCAGCAAGGCCGATACAACACCCATTAATGCACCGCCGGCAATAAATCCGGAGGCAATGAGTGTACCCTTGTCGCCACGCGCCTTGTTCACAACCGAATCTTTTGAACGAGTGGTTACGAACCAGTTCACCGTTCCGCCCATGAGCAACGGAATGTTCAGCTCGAGAGGAATAAACATTCCCAGCGAAAAAGCCAGTGCGGGAACCTTACAGCGGTCGAGCACCAAGGCTATCACGCGCCGATTGCATAGAGAATCCAGGGTGCACCCTGGCCGCTCATCAGAGGTTTGATTACAGCTGCCATTGCATTAGCCTGCGGAGCGGCCAGTTTTCCGGAGTTGAATCCATAGGTCTTGTCGAGCACAATCATCACGCCTGCTACGGTAGCCGCCGAAATAATTGTTCCGAGGAACTTCCAGGTTTCTTGTTTCTTGGGAGTTGTACCGAGCCAGTAGCCAATTTTCAGGTCGGTTATAAACGACCCGGCCATCGAGAGAGCCGTACAAACAACTCCACCCATGAGTAGCGCGGTGAGCATTCCAGCGTTGCCTTTCAGTCCGACGGCAACCATAACAACCGACGCCAGGATGAGCGTCATGAGTGTCATTCCCGATACGGGGTTCGAGCCTACGATGGCTATAGCATTAGCGGCTACGGTTGTGAATAGGAAAGCAATCACAGTGACTAGCAATATGGCTACAACGGCATGCAGTAGGTTAAAATTCATCACGCCGAAATAAAAGAACAAGAATGTTACGAGTAACGTGCCCACGCTTCCGAAGCCGATAATCTTGAAGGATATGTCGCGCTGGGTTCGCATAACGGCTTCGTTCCCGCCACCCTTACCGCGAATTTCACGTGCTGCGAGGCCCACGGCACTACGAATTATTCCCCACGACTTCACGATGCCGATGATGCCGGCCATGGCAATTCCGCCTATTCCGATAGAGCGAGCATAGGCCTTGAAGATTTCTTCGGGTGCCATGTCGCCAATTGCCTTGGTTATACTTGGATCCCACTGATTGAGCACCGTGTCATGGAAAAGAACATTCATTCCCGGAACAACGAGCCACCAAATGGTGAGCGACCCCATACAGATGATGAATGCGTAACGCAGACCGATGATATAACCCAGGCCTAGCACGGCTGCGCCGGTGTTCACCTTGAAAATTAATTTGAATCGCTCGGCAATATCCTCTCCGAATCCCACGATGCGCGTTGTGACGTTTTCGTTCCACCAGCCAAAGGTGGCAACTACGAAGTCATATAGTCCGCCAACCAATCCGGCCAGCAACAGCGGCTTTGCCTGACTTCCGCCTTTCTCGCCGCTTACGAGTACCTGTGTTGTTGCGGTTGCTTCGGGGAAGGGATATTTTCCATGCTGGTCTTTCACGAAATATTTTCGGAAAGGGATCAGGAACAGAATTCCTAACACACCTCCCAGGGCGGCGGCAATGAATATCTGTAGGAAATCGGCTTGCAAATCGAGCATATAGATTGCTGGCATTACGAAGATTCCGCCTGCCACGATTGCGCCCGAGCATGCGCCGATACTTTGAATGATTACGTTTTCGCCGAGGGCGTTCTTGCGATTCGTTGCCGATGAGAGTCCGATGGCGATGATGGCAATCGGAATGGCGGCTTCGAACACTTGGCCCACTTTCAGGCGAGATAGGCTGCGGCGGCGAGAAGAGTACAGCCATCAGGATACCCCATGTTACCGACCACGGTGTTACTTCGCGCGGTGTGCTGTTGGTATTCATCACGGGTTCATACTGTTCGCCTTCTTTCAATTCCCGGAATGCGTTTTCGGGAAGTTTGATGTCTTGTTTTTCCTTATTTTCCATTGTATTTCGGTTTTAATTTCATGCTTGCAAAGATATTAAAAAGGCCTGTCCGCATGTTTCTCACCACACGCCGCTGGTTGAGATTTGCTTCTCTTTCCAAAGGTGACGGGCATATTGATAGCCATAGCAATCGTAGAGGTTACTGAGGCGGAGGGCACGTTTGTTAAAGTCGTCGAAATTCTTCATTTCCGGAGCTGTCCACTGCACTTCGCAGAGTGCTGCCATGCGAGGCAGAACCATATATTCGGCCTGTGTTGTGTAGGGAATATATTCTGTCCACAGATTAGCCTGCACGCCTAGGATGTGTTTCTTAGCCGATTCCGAAAATGTTTCGGACACGGGGTTGAATTCATATACTTTCTGGACAGGGAGGAATCCGCCGATGGCTTTAGGTTCGGAACCGGTTTCCTTTGTTTGATAGAAGTCGAAATAGGCGTGCGACACTGGTGACATAATCACGTCATGGCCTGCCAGTGCAGCCTTTTCGCCGGGTTCGGTGCCTCGCCAACTCATTATGGTTGCACTGGGATTCAGGTTGCCGCCGAGGATTTCGTCCCAGCCGATAATGCTTTTCCCTTTGCTGTTGACATATTGCTCGATGCGGTTCGTGAAGTATGACTGCAGATCCTCAACATTGATTCCTTGCTCTCTGGCCAGCTTGGTGCATCGGCTGCATTTGGTCCACTTTTGAGTTGGTGTTTCGTCGCCTCCGATGTGAATGTATTTTGCTGGGAAAAGTTCAATCAGCTCGTCAATAATATCTTGCAGGAAAGGATAAATCTTTTCGTTACCGAGGCAGAGCACGTCGGTATAGACGCCCCATTTGTGGCCCACTTCATATGGTCCGCCGGTGCATCCCAGCTCGGGATAAGCCGCCAGAACAGCTAACATGTGGCCTGGCATGTCGATTTCAGGAATAACTGTAATGTTCCTCTCCCGGGCATACTCCACAATCTCTCGAACTTCGTTTTGGGTGTATATTCCGCCGTGGGCCGTACTGTCGTCAACCATCGAGTTGTGCCCGATGACTGTTCCGCTGCGTTTCGATGAAATTTGCGCCAGTTGTGGATGACTCTTGATTTCAATTCGCCATCCTTGGTCGTCGCTCAAATGCCAGTGAAACACGTTCATATTGTGCAGCGCAATGAGGTCGATGTAACGCTTCACAAACTCAACTGGGAAGAAATGCCGGGAGCAGTCGAGCATCATTCCTCGATAGCCGAATCGCGGTGAGTCGGATATCTTCACTGCTGGCATCACAACTTGTTCGCCCGACGATTGCACAGGGAGCGATTTACGAATGGTTTGAATACCGTAGAACACACCGGCCGACGTTTTTCCGGCCACGATGATTAACTTTTTCCCGACGGATATTCTATAACCTTCGGCCGATGGAATCTCGGGGTCGATAACGAGTCTTATCTCTCCGCCTTCCTTGCGACTTTTATCGGCCACTGCAAGATTCAGTTTAGCTGCCTTTGCAACATATTCGGCCAGGAACAGTGCGTTACGTTTCATTTTGTCGTTCTGTGCATCGTAGGTAATAACTGTGTTTCGCGACATCACGAACGGTTCGCCTTTCACATATTCAATTCGTTGCGGAAGTGGCACAACCCGATAGTCGGTTCTCTGTGCATTTGCGCATAACAGCGACGCGCAAAGTGTAATCGATAAGAAAAGTCTTCTCATAAAATTATTCCAGTTTGATATTGTCCACAAAGTTATGAACTAATAGTGTCTTTCGCGGACTGTGTTCTCGATGTGGACGATAAACAGCTGTAGCACGTCTTCCAACCAGTTGGAAGAGATGAAATCATTTGTGGCACGTCTTCCAACTAGTT
>NZ_BAKH01000024.1 GCF_000614105.1 Prevotella micans DSM 21469 = JCM 16134 | reverse complement strand
AATGCATACAGGCAAGCTATTTAATTTCGCACGTTGAGGCCGACCGTCGAATGATTTCTGACCTGGTTGATGCAATGAACAAAATCTCGTCTGATTTCCGCGATACTCACGCTCAAAGTCAGGCGCAGAAAGCAGCAGCCAAAAAGAAAAAGGGTAACGAGGATGATAATCCTAAGAAACCCTCCGACCCTAAAAAGCCAGGCGATGATGGTAAAAAGCCGGATGATGGCAAGAAACCCGAAGACCCCAAGAAGCCCGGCGGCGACACCCCGAAACCCGGTCGCGAAGAAGACCCGGGCGAAGACCAGGTATAAGGGTTCGGTTTAAGAGAAATTATCCTCTCCTTGTCGGACAAGTGTCAGACACTCCCACTCGGGCGGAACGCCCGCATGTAGGGACAGACCCCGAGGGTGATTTGCTGTCCGATACCCATAGGAAACAAATAAAAAATCGTTTATATAATCATTCAGACCTGCATCCGTCATGACGACGCGTGCAGGTCGACCGTTTTTATACATGTGTTCGGTTTAAGAGAAATTATCCTGCCCTTGTCGGGCGAGGCGAACAGACGTATCGGACAGCAAATCACCCCTCGGGGTCTGTCCCTACATGCGAGCTAACGCTCTACTCGGTATCTTGCACCTTATACAAAACCGGCCGGCGATAAATTTTAGTACATTTGCAATCATAATAAGAAAAAACACCTAATGTATGAATAACAAAAATCTAATGAACCGTGCAGCAGACAATATCAGAATCCTTGCAATCTCTATGGTTGAGAAAGCCAAGTCTGGTCATCCTGGCGGCGCAATGGGAGGAGCCGATTTTATAAATGTGCTCTTCTCCGAGTTTTTAATCTACGACCCCGACCAGCCGGAATGGGCCGGAAGAGACCGTTTCTATCTCGACCCCGGACATATGTCACCCATGCTCTATGCAGCATTGACCTTACAGGGGCGATTCTCTATGGACGACATCAAACAATTTCGACAATGGGGCTCAGTAACACCAGGACATCCCGAACGTGACCTGATTCATGGAATCGAAAACTCATCCGGACCGTTAGGACAGGGACACGCCTATGCTGCCGGAGCCGCTGTAGCCGAGAAATTTCTCGAAGCACGCCTGGGCAATACAATGATGCAGCACAAAATTTACGCATATATTTCAGATGGCGGCGTACAAGAAGGAATAAGCGCCGAAGTTGGTCGATTAGCCGGAACACTGGGACTTAACAACCTAATAATGTTCTACGATTCTAACGATGTTCAACTATCAACAATGTGCGATTCCGTGATGCAAGAAGACACAGCAATGAAATATCGTGCCTGGGGATGGAACGTAATAACCATCAACGGAAATGATGTCGACGAAATCCGAAAAGCACTCTCAGATGCAAATAAAGAGAAAGACAGGCCAACACTGATTATCGGTAAAACTATCATGGCGAAAGGAGCTTTGAAAGACGATGGCTCGTCGTACGAAGGCTCCATGAAAACTCACGGCGCACCACTCGGAGGCGAAGCCTACAATAATTCGGTTCGGAATCTCGGGGGCGACGCTGATAATCCCTTCCAGATATTCCCGGAGGTTCAAGATTTATATAACACCCGAAAAGAAGAACTCCGCAAAATTGTTGCTGCTCGGCATGCTGCAGAAGCCGAATGGGCAAAGAATAATCCTGAACTGAATGAAAAGTTCGAGAAATGGTTCTCGTCTGAAGCTCCCGAAATCGATTGGAGTGGATTAGTTCAGAAGCGCGACATTGCAACACGTAACGCATCGGCCGCTTGCTTGGAACTTCTTGCCGAACAGGTTCCGAATATGATAGTATCTTCAGCCGATTTAAGTAACTCCGATAAAACCGACGGATTCTTGAAACACACTCGTTCGTTGACACGAAACGATTTCGGCGGAGCATTCTTCCAAGCCGGAGTTAGCGAGTTAGCAATGGGCTGCATGTGCATCGGAATGATGTTGCATGGCGGAGTCATTTCTGCTATGGGAACATTCTTCGTTTTCTCCGACTACATGAAACCCGCAATCAGAATGGCCGCACTGATGAAAGTTCCAGTAAAATTCGTTTGGAGTCACGACGCCTTCCGTGTAGGCGAAGACGGTCCGACTCACGAACCTGTGGAGCAGGAAGCACAGATACGCCTAATGGAAAAACTGAAAAATCACAATGACGAAGATTCTGTTAGAGTGTTCCGGCCGGCCGATAGCTCCGAAACCACCGTTTGCTGGCAATTGGCAATGGAAAACATGTCGACTCCAACAGCTCTCATCCTTCACGACAAAATGTAAACAGTTTGCCCGAAGAAAATAATGCTGAACAAGTACGACGCGGAGCCTATGTCGTAGCTGGTTCGAACGAACCCCACGATATTATTCTTGTAGCCAGCGGATCGGAAGTAAGTACCTGCATAGGTGGAGCCGAACTGCTAAGAAAAGATGGAATCAAAGTTCGTGTTGTTAGTGCCCCGTCTGAAGGATTGTTCCGCTGTCAGCCGCAGGATTATCAAGAAAAGGTTCTGCCGAGTAATACACGTATCTTTGGGTTGACTGCTGGACTACCGGTAACTCTCGAAGGCTTGTAGGTTCGAAAGGCAAAGTCTACGGCATGACCAAATTCGGCTATTCCGCCCCATATAAAGTTCTTGATGAGAAACTGGGTTTCACCGCCGAAAATGTTTATAAACAAGTGAAGATTTTTTTAGAACAATAAGTTTAACCCGAGTGTAGATGTCAGTTCTGCACTCCTCAAAAACAAGAAAAGCTTATGGAAGTAAAAACAGTAGGAATTGCTTGCGACCACGCAGGCTTTCCGTTGAAACAGTTCGTTGTTCAATATTTGGAAGAAAAGAAGTATCCGTATAAAGATTTCGGATGCAACAGTGACCTCAGTTGTGATTATCCCGACTATGCACACTCGCTGGCCGAAGCTGTCGAAAAAGGTGAAGTCTATCCAGGAATCGCAATCTGCGGAAGCGGCGAAGGCATGGCAATTACGCTCAACAAACACCAGGGAGTGCGTGCCGGATTGGCTTGGAACAAAGACATAGCCGAACTCATAAGACAACATAACGACGCCAATGTACTTGTAATGCCTGGTCGATTCATTGACAACAACATGGCGGCAAAAATCATGGACGAATTCTTCAAAGCGAACTTTGAAGGAGGCCGACACGAACGTCGTACAAAGAAGATTCCGGTAGAAAAATAATTTTATTACCAATCCAGGAGCACATCCGAATGGAAACGGATGTGCTCTTCTCATTGGATTGATTGTCTTAATCAATACAGATAACATGATGGAGAGAAAAATATTTGCAAGAATAACAACAGCGTTTCTGTTCCTGCTCTATGCGACGCAGATAAACGCACAAGGAAATAGAGATGATTATTTCGTTGATGGTAGAACCGTTTTCTATCGCGGACAACCCATGCGGGGAGTTGATTTACGCAGCTTCATCATCCTGGGCTACGGCTACGCTAAAGACAGACGGAACGTTTATCTTGATGGTTGTATATTACGTTATGTCGACCCCTTCACCTTTCAGCTGAAGGGCAATGTAACTCACAAACCGTCTTATGATTTCGACGATCATTTCTTCGACGATAGATATGAAGGCTATTTGAAAACATCGAACACAGTACTCTTCAATGGCCGAGTCATAGAGGATGCTCATGTTTCATCATTCAAAGAATTGACTGACGGATACGCTCGCGACAGCTTCAATGTCTACTACATGGGACGAAAAGTTGAAGACGCAACTTCCTCTTCATTCAGAGTCCTAGGAAACGGTTATGCCGAAGATTCTTTCAACACATATTTCCGAGGTGAACGAGTTAAATAACCCCTCTGCTTAAAGGTAATTTCATTCAAAATTTTAAAGAGACCTTTCTTCTGAAATAAATTTTATCTTATCTTTGCATTCGCAAAACCGAAAAGACGGCATAAACAAGATCTGGTGCGTTAGTTCAGTTGGTTAGAATGCCTGCCTGTCACGCAGGAGGTCACGAGTTCGAATCTCGTACGTACCGCAAAACGTCTTTTCGCTTAAACAAAATCTGGTGCGTTAGTTCAGTTGGTTAGAATGCCTGCCTGTCACGCAGGAGGTCACGAGTTCGAATCTCGTACGCACCGCTTTAAATACTCTGAAAATAGCATCAGAGATTTCTAAAGAAAATCGTAAGTATCATAACTTCAAGGAGTTATGATACTTTTGTTTTGTATCACTTCTTCTTTTCGGAGTATGTGTAGATACACAAAAATATCCCAAAATACTCCACAACGGCTACAATTCAGCTACAGAATTTTTTGAATTTCAAAAATTGTAGCCAAGAGTGGCTACAGAGTACATCAAGAGTACGTAAGAATTGCTCATCATTTGGAAATTATGTTGAACTTTGCAGCATAGCAGTGGATACAAATGGCTACACTGTTTTTTGGTTTTGGCTACACAAAATCCATACTATGGCTACAATTAAAAACAAGTATTTATGAAGTCAATTTTTAAGTCAACCTTCTATCTTAGAAGTAATTACGTGAACAAAGAAGGGAAGAATCCTGTGATGTTGAGAATCTATCTCAACAATGAGCGTCTCTCGATCGGCTCAACGGGAATCTCTGTTTTGAAGTCTCTTTGGGATATTGACAAAGAACGTCTCAAAGGTCGAACAACTGAAGTCCTGAGGACGAATTTGCAACTCGATAATATCAGTAATGGGTTGCTTAATATCTTCCGCCGTTTGGAGTTTTCAGATGATTTGTGTTTGGAACGAATCAAAGAAGAGTTTTTAGGAAAGAAAGGAGACATAGATACGTTTATGGCTCTTTTCGAGAAGCATAATGAAGACTTCCGAAAGCAAGTAGGAGTTTCTGTATCTGCTACTACTTTGCGAAAGTATGAATTATGCAAGCGTCACTTTGCAGAGTTCCTGAAGCAGAAATATGGTCGGACAGATATAAAGTTGTGTGAATTAACTTATACTGTCATCTATGATTTTGACCTTTATCTTCAAACAGTTGCCGGGCAATGTCGTAACACAGCAACAAAGACAATGAAGATTTTTAAGACAATAACCATTTTAGGTCGGAAATTGGGTGTGCTGCACCATGATCCGTTTGCTAATTACCATTTTCACTTGGAGCTTGTCGACAGAGGATTTCTCGCTGATGAAGAAATTCTCAAAATTGTGAATAAAAAACTTACGATACCTCGTTTATCTCTTGTCCGTGATATATTCATTTTCTCATGTTTCACAGGGCTATCATACATAGATGTTGCCAATCTCACGCCGGAACATTTAGTTAATATGGACGATAAACAGTGGATTATGACGAAGAGACAGAAAACGAATGTAGAATCTAACATTTTGCTTCTTGATATTCCAAAGCAGATTATAGCTAAATATAGCCATAAGACTTATCGTGATGGTAAACTGTTTCCTGTATTAAGTAATCAAAAAATGAATGCTTATCTAAAGGAAATAGCTGACATTTGCGGTATTGGCAAAAATCTTACTTTCCATATGGCTCGCCATAGAGGGTTTTATAAACGTCAAATAACCAATAGATTAACTTGTTTATTAATGAAGGTAGGTAACGATAAGGAAACCAGCGAGCTTCTATACTCCACCTTATTTTGCCATTTCAAAGAACCACTTTATTTATTGCAAAGATAAAGGGATATCATGAGAAAAAAGAATTTTCTCTCACGAATTTTTTGTAAAGCCGTCCGTTTGGTGGCTTTTTGTTTTCTGTGTATTCTGTTCTTTAGATGAAATGCAGTCTCCGAAGACTGCGTTTTTTGTTTTCGTTCTGTTTCTCTCCCTACACATCCTTCCTTAGATAGAAATTAGGTGCTGTTTGCTTCAGAAGAGGTCGTTTCGGAGCCGGGCGAGCGAAATCATTGGGACAATAAATGCTATACTGTATTTTTCTGGGAATCAATGCGGTATTTCCATATATTATCACTAACTTTGCAAAATAAGTCAAGTTATTGTAATTGAAAGACAAATTAAAACGTATGGAATTTCAAAAAATCAACAGGATAAAAGTTGTGTTAGCTGAGAATGGTAAAACAGGAAAATGGCTAGCGGAACAAGTTGGTAAAAATGAAGCAACCGTTTCGCGATGGTGCTCCAACAAGATGCAACCCTCGCTTGATATGCTTGTTAGAATTGCAGAACTTTTGAACGTAAACCCTCGCCAACTTATTAACGGTGGCAACAAAGATTAAAAACTGATAGTAGATGATATTATTGTAATTGAATTCATATGAGCGTAATAACACCATCTAAAGAGCAAAGCAAACGTTCGGCTGCTGATATTTTTGCAGCCTTTGAATATCAGTGGAATTACTTTGTGTTAATGCTATTAAAAGAAAACGATGATGCTGCAACTGTTAGCTTTGAGTTGCTTGATGATATTGATACACAAACGGAGGAGGGTATAACCCTATATCAAATAAAACATAGTGTTCGTAAAAGTTCAAAAGGAAAAACGATTAATTTAAGCAATCGAGATACTGATTTGTGGAAAACTATTTCCATTTGGATGAAGTTTATTGAAGAACAACCAGATATTTTAGAAAATTCAACGTTCCAATTGATAACTAATAAAGAGATCTCTGAAAATGCATTTGTAAAGGCAATTGAAGCTTACAAGGAGACCCTTTCTGATGATAAACTAAAATCAGCTATTGACGCTATCAAAGAAAGTGAAAGATTGAAAAATGGAATAGTAACACCTAATACCTCTAAAAAGAAAGGCCTAGATGTTTCAAACATAATAACAGAACTACTTGATAAGCCTTATTGGGGAGAATTTTGCAAGCGAATTACAATATCAAGAACAGCTGATATATTAAAAGAAAAGATCAAAAATACGATAAGTTTTCGTTTTGGCATAATTCCTGAACATATAAATGAGGTATATGGACCACTTATGACAAAATTAAGAGATGATTCTATCGAAAATATCGAAAGTGGAAAGCCTGTAATATATAATGGCTCAGTTTTCAGAGATAGATATCATGCCATACTTGATATTGGTCGTAAGAAGCTTAATTTTAGGTTCGACTATAGTCTTGATAGTTTAAGTGGAGACTTTCGTGATTTTCTATTTATAAAGCAGCTGATTTCTATTGACGACACAAAAGATGATGATTTAGACAGAATAGCTGATCTGACAAAAAACTGGTTATTTTTTAACAATAATCTTCAAGAACATTGGAATAATAATGATATAATACATGAAGATGTAAAAAGGTTAACAGAAGATGTATATGCAAAATGGCGTACTTATTACTATTCTAACCATCGTCGAATAAAATCAGAAGCAACATGTAATGAATTGTGCGAGGCTGGATGCAATACTGTCGATTCAATGAGACAGTGTGAATTTTTATTGGCAGATACACCCTTAGGAAATTTTTTAAGTGAAGGGTGTATTTATTATTATTCCAATTCTGCAACAGAAATAATTCCAGATTTACCATTGATAGGTTGGCATCGTGATTGGAAAAATAAATTCAAGAAGTAATGAACAGAGTTTACAATAATGAAGCAATAATTATGGCATGTATTGTTCATCTTCTCAGAAGAAGGAATATGGATATGCCAATATCTTATATCATGGTTACTTTGCTAATAGATAATCAGTTGGGGGCGATTATTCGTAAGTCCCAGAATTTTGAAGACCTTTCTGATTTGATTAGTAACCAAGGATTAATTTCTCGTAAATTAGCTTCTTTTGGACCATATTTCATAAATGCTATGGTAATTCTCAAGCAAAGTAAGGTTATTGATATCTCAGACGATGTTGTGCAATTAATTGATTATTCTTTTCCTGATGAGAATTTACGTTCTAAGCGATTAGACAGAATTATTAAAGATGCTCATGTTTTATTGGATATGTGTAGTAACTTATCTTCCAAAGAAATTTATAACAAATTGAATGTACAATTATGAATCTATATATTGCTAGCATAAAGTTGTGGTTCAAGGGGTTTAAAGAAAATACAGAAAGATCGATAACCTACTCGTTCGAACCAAATAAAATTAATGTTATTACAGGAGACTCTTCCACAGGTAAGTCTTCTATACTTGATATTATTGATTACCTCCTGTTATCAGATAATCCCACTATAGTTGAGAATATTATTAATGAAAATGTTGAATTCTATGGAATGAATATATTTCTTGAAGAAAGAAGCTACATCCTAATGAGGAAGGCACCTCATTCAGGACAAGGTACGCAAGATGTGTATTGGAAGGAGCAAGAGGAATATCCTATGCCATACATACAGACTCACTCTGTGGGTGAGATGAGAACAATTCTGACAAGGATGTTTTATGTTCCTCAGCATGAAACTAAAGTTGGTAATCGGAAGTGCAATATGACCTTCAGGCATTTTTTGCCATTTAATTATCTAACAGAGGATATTATTTCATCAGCAAACACTTATTTTGATACGGCATTTTTTATTAATCGTAGTTATGATGCTTTCCTTGATTATGCATTAGAACTTGTTAATGGTATTCAATATCATGATGCAAAGGCGATAACAGCAAAAATTGAAAAAGCTATAAAGGATTTAGAGCAATATCAGAAAAAACATCAAATAGCTCAAGAAAATGCGACAAAATATAAAGCTAGTCTCACTTCTATTTATGATGACGCTGTAAGTCTCAACCTTATTCCTGCAGATAATTTTTTTGTTCGTGAGAATGCACATGAAATGCTACATTATATCAAAGAAACTTTAGCTGCCTATAATAAGCTGATAAAAAATGATGAGGATACAAAGAAATTGGAATTGCTTAAAAAAGAGAGGTATGAATTAAATAATAAATTAAGTATCTATAATTCTTTACTAGCTGAAATGCAGAAGCAAAAGTCCTCAGGAAAAAAGATTCAAGATAGTTTGCGTCCTATTACTTTTATAAAGGAGCACATAGATGAAGTCATAACATCTCCTGAAACTTTCGAACTTCTTAATTTGTTAGAGAAGCAACTAGTACAAATCAAGGAGTCCAGAAAGGAGAAGCCCAAATTACCTCATGATTTTGCTTTAAGGTACGAAGAATTAAAAGATAAGCTTAAGGTATGTGAGAGCAAATTGAAAGAATTAACGATTCTTCGTGAAACCATAGCAAATCCCAAATGGCTAGAACGGGCAATAGGTCTTAAATACCGATTAGAAAATTTGAAAAGACCAAAAGAGGATACTTATCAGGTAAGTACAGAGCAAAATATGATTTCTTTAATTGAGTCTTTGAAGATAGAGCTGAAGAATATGTCTTTATTGCCCCATGATGTAAAAGAGGAATTGAATGGTTATATAAATAAATATTTTCACTCAAGCAATGGCATAGTAGATTCTTATCCAGATTCTACAATGCGTTATGATGATGATGAAAGAAGAATCTCTTTGCTAAAAAATGGAGAAGATTATCCTGTTCGAAATATTGGAAGTAAATCAAACTATATGTTCTTGCATTTGTGTTTCTTTTTGGGGCTACATGAGTCTATAATGTTTCATCGGTCCAAACATGTTGGCTCATTTCTATTTATTGATCAGCCAAGTATGCCATATTATGCAGATAAGGGTACGCTTGATAATGACGATAAGAAACAACTTATAAAGGCTTTCCGTCTGCTCAATGAATTTATGGAAGAGATTATTGGAAACCAAAACAGGAGTTTTCAGATGATATTAATTGAGCATGCGGATGAATCATATTGGAAGGATTTAGAGTATTTCCATACTACAGCAAAGTTCTCTAAAATTGATCAAGGAGGCTTAATTCCTAAATATATCTACGAATAATGGTAAACTTAAAATTAGGAGTCCCTACAATAGCCACAGTACAAAAAGTAGGCAATAAGTTAAAGGAAGAAGGTGTAGCATTTTCTTCTAAAGCAGATGATATGTCGTTTGCTTCTGAATTTATTTCAACATTAGTAAAAAACACATTCAAGTTTGATATTTTCTGTCAGTTTGATTCTATAGAGTCTTTAGACATGAATCCGTCATATAGATTTGTACACAAGATTTTTGATGACAAAGATGATATAGTTAAACAATCTAACAATCTTGCTAGACACCTTTATGATCAAAGCATACACCCTAATATTGCTAATGGTGAGTTTTATGTAATTTACATTGATGGTTGCATACTTAACAATGAAACAGTTGATGCACTTATGCTTCTCAAAACAGAAGCTAAAGATAGCTTTTTAACCGTATCCTATGAAAATGGAGAATATTCCATCAAACCGCAGTTAGGCTTGAGTACAAAACACTTGGATAAAGGTTGCTTAATTTTTAATACAAAATCAGAGGAAGGGTACTTGATTTCAATCGTGGAAACATCAACTATTCGTCAAGATGGTAGATATTGGTCGAATAACTTCCTATATGTTAAGGATATTATCACCGATTTTCAATATACAGAAAACATAGCGAACTTTTGCTCTTTTATAGTGCAAAAGGTAAGTAAAGAACATCCTGAAAAATCCTTGAAATTAGCGAAGGTGTCTCGAAGAATTACACAAATGTTGCAAGATGATGGTGCCGAAATTAATACAAATGAATTGATTTCATCATTAGCAATAGATGACGAAGTAGCATCCTTATTACCAGAGTGTCGAAAGGAATATGAAGATAGAACAGGAAAAATACCAGAAATATTTAAATGCACACAAAATGCGACGAAAAGAAAAGCTATAAACAAAGGCAAACATTATAAAGATAGGGACAGATTTTGAACTTAAGGTGTTAGATGCGTCTGCCTTTATTGAACAAGGATATGATGATGAGAAGAAAAAGAATTTTATTAAACTATACTATGGATAAGTATCATAGTATCCAAAGGTTTCGAACACATCTAAGGTATGACGATAAGACTATTGCCCCTGAATGCTAGGCAAATATATAACCTTTTTTGTACATTTCTTCTTTTTCACAAACATCTCATAATATATTCAATTTGATCGTATGAACCGTCCGTTGGGCGGCTTTTTGTTTTCTGTGTATTCCGTTTTATTGCTGTCCGGTAAAAATAAACTGAAAGCTCTGTATCTCTTTATCCATCGGTATTGCAGCCGTTTTACTCATCCAGGGGCTTGGTTTTCAATTTCAAACTGTAAGCATTATAAAATGCACTTATTTTGACAAGAAAAGACCTATAATAACCGATAATTCTAAGAAATAATAAGTTTAAGTCTATTTTAACTAACACAGATAGCCCCCAAAAAGTTTTACCGGACAGCAATAATTCCGTTTCTATGATAAATGCAGTCCCCTGAGACTGCGTTTTTTGTTTTCGCCCTGCTTCTCTCCCTGCACATACTCCACTTATGCTCGTGTATCATGTCGGGATCGGTTGTTCGTTGTCAGCGGCAAAGGTAGTTCTGGGCTTCTACGGACAAAAAAGGTCGGAGCGGTAAGCCGTTTAGACGACAATCTCCACACTTCCATTTCATTGCAGGTAGTATTCTCGCCGTAAAACCTTGTTTGTCCTAAACCCTACCTTTTTACGCCACTGAAACGAAAACGACCGACCCGACGGAAAGACGCATAAAAAAATGTCGGATATGCGAGAAGCAGGGAAAAAGAAAAAGTTGAAACTCAAACTCCCTCACCTCTGGAATCCGCATAAAATCAGACAAGATGATTTATCCCGACATAAGAACGGGATAGATAACCGTTCAAGAAGAACAGACAGAGTAAAGCGTTCGGCAAATTTGCCGAACGTTCCTTTTCTTTCTTATACTTACTTTGAGTGACCAAAAAATCCTAAAGAAAAAGCATCTCGTTACTTTTGACAGTGAGTTGAGACGGCTCAAAAGTAACAAAAAGCCGCTACTAAATGACTCACAACAGCTTCCTGAACTTCATCTCTGCCAATCTGTTGATTTCATCTTTGTAGGTTTCAAGATGATGCAGGATGATGTTCTCCACATAGATGCCGATGGTCATATCTTTATTCCTCATAGACATGACTATCTCCGCCAATATGTCTTGCAACTCTTTAGCAATATAGATGGTCTTGCGATTTTTCAAAGTGTTGCGACAGATGAAAAGCGACTCATAATCCCCCTTGTCGGACTTTCGCCTTTCTCTTCTTTGGTGTCTTGAAAAATCCTTTAACATTGGCTCGTCATTTGGACGTTCCGATTCGACACTCTGCTCTTCAGATTGAGAGTGTTCTATCTCACTCTCTTTTCTTTTCATGGGAATACCCTGTGAAATAAGTTCTCGGATGGCAACGGGATCTACCTTGCCGTTTTGGTTCTCTGTCATACTTCCTTAATTTTTATTGTCGTACAATTCACTGTTCATTACGTTGCCAAGATATTTACCGATGGAGATGAATACATCCGTTATCGGAGATATATCCAATAATTGGCTTGTACCAGCAGGGCTACATCCTTTTGTTCATACCCTTTCTGTGGAGATGTTAATTAGCGTCCATCAATACAATCGTTCGAGTGTATCTGCTTTCGCACATTCCCACGTTCGAGTGAAAGAATCAAGGATATGTTCTTTGGTATATACCCTCGCCTATATCGTTCATCGAAACGTGATGTTATCGAAGACGCACCCCCTCACCGACATATTCGACAGTGCAAATATATGGCTCGGTGATGCTGTAATCAGTGTGATTTCCTTTAGTGCGTACTTGTGGCGTCAATTTGGATAGTTATGGCTTCATATGAGGTAATGGAGTTAGACATGACGCTTAGTAATTTTGCACCCAAGCGGTAAGCCGAAGCTTTCGAGACATAAAGCGCTCTTTTTTGAGTGATTCGTTTTCGTCCTTCATGGACAGACTTATTTGCATCGGGCAAATAGCAAGGTATGTTTTATGCAGCACGACTCCGTTTTTGCAGCATAAAACCCTTGCTCTTGCAGAGAGCTGAAAAAACTCCGAAGTCGTTTTTTCTTGGAGGAGAGAATGCCACATTCTGAATGCCGGTTACGCCGTGAAACACTAAAATCCAAAGTAAGAAATGAAAATGAAGAAAATTCGGAGCGCACGCTCCAAAGAGAAGACAGAAAAGCGTGTTTCGGTCAATTTCACGCCGACGGAATACGCTCATTTCCTCACGATGAAAGAGGAAAGCGGTGTGCCAAGTCTGTCACTATTCATCAAGGCAAGGGTCTTTAACGAGACTTTCCGAGTGATAAAAGTGGATCGTTCCTTGCTTGACTATTATCAAAAACTGACGACTTTGTACGGACAATTTCGCAGTGTCGGAGTGAATTACAACCAGACAGTTGTCGCTTTGAAGAGCAACTTTACTGAGAAAAAAGCCTTTGCAATGCTTGCCAAGTTGGAGAAAATGACGTTTGAATTGGCAATAATTGGAGGTGAAATCGTACAACTCACCCGTGAGTTTCAGGAGAAATGGCAACATCGGCAATAGCTTTTACTGTGCATTATTATTCCTTAATGAACAAAAATCAGGCTTCCCTCTCATTTTGGGAAGCCTGATTAAGCATTTGAATGCATTTATCGTTTCTTGTATTTTCCGCCTTTCAGGTCACTCTCAACCATTCGTTTGTTCATTTTCTCTCGGAGGTCATCAAGGAAATAGGTGCGACTGTCATCCTTGCGGTGTTTCATGTTCATATAGACGTTGTAGCAGTTCTTGATTTCTACACCCAAGATTTCAGAAAAGGCATCTGCCAATTCTTCTATACCAATTTCACCATCGTTAATACAGCCATAGGTATCGAGTGCATAGAGTAGTTCGACCAAGTCTGTTGCCCTGCCTGTCCAACGGAGTTTCTTCGCAGGTCTGACTGGCAAAGCAGGAAGAAGCCCCTGCATTCGCATCCTCAACAATAGCAACTCTGTGTCAATAACACAGAGCAGTTCCGATACATTTTTTCCCCATTTCGGTTGTTATACCTATTTTTTCAACCATACCTCTTAAATGGAATCGAGTAAAGTTCAATGTGCGAAACAATGAAACAAGATTTTCTTCACTATTCCCCAACTTTATGATTTCTCTGATAAGGTCATCGGTTGCTTCCGTACTTTTATTAGAGAATAGCATCTCAAAAGATGCGTTTTTAATAAGTCTTTTCATATTGCCTGATGGTTTTTGCAGGCAAAGTTCTGAAGATTGTTCAGGGCAAAATAACCCTCAAACGGCAAGTAATATCCCTATTGCATAAAACTCACAAAGAGTCGAGATATTGCTTGGGTTTTATTCTGTGATATTTGCGGAAAGCCTCCGTGAAGTGGCTGAGATTGGCATATCCGATTTTATAGCCTACTTCGGATACAGAGTAAAGACGAGTGGAAAGCAGTCGTTTTGCCCATTCCATCTTTTCGGATAGGGCATACTCGGCAATCGCCTTGCCGATAACCTGCTTGAAGCATTTTTGCAGTTTGGAGCTGCTCATTGCTGCTTCACGTGCCAGTTCGGGAATGCTCGGTACGTTGTTTAAACTTTGTAAAATCCGGCGACGGACACGGAATACTGCTTCCACATCGTTCAAATTCAAGTTGGAAAGAGATTTTACTTCCGAACGCTTTTCGAGTTTTTCAAGGAATATTGTCAGCAGTTCTATTGCCTTTCCGTGCAGATGGAGGGGAGAGAAAGGCGCATTGCTTTTGGCTATCGCCTTGATGCCATCCAATACTTGTTGCATCGCAGGTGTGATAGTCTCGAAGAGATAAAAAGACTTGTCCGACAGGAGCAACCGACCGATATAGGTTTCGTGAGCCGTATCCATTTGCTCTATCCAATCCTTGTTGAAAGTCAATGTGATGTTTTCATACTGCCGTTTAGGCGCGAAAGTCCATTCCGTAGGGATATTGCTCGAAGGCATAAAGATACCGTCAAGTGTATCCACCCCAACCGTTTTCGTGCTTGTACCGATAATCTGCTCGTGTTTATGCTCGTTGATATAAAACATCACGGGAATCCATTTCGAGTTTTCCACCGAGCGACGCACCATTGTCATCGGTTCGTATGCCATAAAACTGATGTAGGTCAATGTGAGCCACGGCAACGGGTAGTATTGCTTGAAAAAGCCGCTGCCCACCGAAGGCGGAATGGTAAAACCGTTATCCGTTACCGATGTGCCAAATTGCTCGGCAACCATCTCCATCCAATCTTCAGGCTTATTGATTGCACAAAATTCTATGATCATATCATTATACCTTTCTGCAAATTTATAAATAAACAAGGATAAAAAAGAAGATTTCCTTATACTTTTATCCTTGTTGAATCACATGCTCTATAAAAAATAAGAGTATTCCTTTTTGAGGGAATACTCTTGCGATATGGGATTTACTCAAACGCGACTAAACTTGAAGGTACTCCCACGGCAGTAACAACGGGTGTTTGCGAGCATTCGCCCGTCTTGGTATTGTAGGTATAGTAGCCCGTTCCGTTATTGCACGTCATACCAAAGACGATGAAATCTTTGTAGCGGGTTATGGCAAAAGAACCGTTACTGTCGGTCATCGGCAAATCGATTTTTTCGATGGTTTTGTTCCAAATGTCGATTTTCACGGGCTGGAAGTCTTTCTTGAGTATTCCGAATTCAGTGTCCGTTACTTTCAGACAACTATATACTATGCCGTTACCTGCATAGTAAGACTTTATCATATATTGCCCGGTCTTGCCCATTCCCTTGATGGTCGTTTTCGACAGGTTGAACAGGTAGTCAGCATCCCATTGGTCGCTTCCCTTGCGGATACGCAGGAATCCTTCCTTATCGGCAACGTTGAAGTTGTTGCCGGCACTGTAAAAGTAGATGTCGCCCCGCTCGTCTATGAATGCATCGGAGTGACGAAACAATCCGACCACACTTGTGCGGCTGTCCTTGATGACCTCGGTCTTTTTCGTTTTAAGGTCAACAACAGCCACCTCTGCCCCCGTCCCCGGTACGGAGGTGTGGGGCGAATTGAGCTGGTTGAGGGCTACATACATCTTTCCGTCTCGAATGACATTGCATCCGGGATCGGGATTATTGTCCTGAACGGCATAAGGCGAGAGGTCGATTTCATCCTCCTTTTGCAACGTAGCGGTATTGATTAGTGCAATCTTGCCCCTTCCGTGCAAAGCAACGTATGCCCGCTGTTCGTCGATGAAGTTGATTTCTCCGGGTTGCGCCATCTGTTCAAAAGTCATCGTACCTGCTTTCTGCAGCTCGCCGTGCACTCCTCTTGTAAACTTGTGTACCTTATCTCCGAATTTCCCTTCGGGCACAAGTACCGTGTTTCCTTTTGCGAATAGATAACACCCAAAGCCGAATTCGAATGCTTTCTTGTTGTCTGTTGCTTGAGGAGTCAAATCGCCGAACGTGCGACATAAGCACTTTTGTCCACATAATGTACAAAGGCAAAATGCTGTAGCACATCGTTGGGCGTAGGTTTTGGGTCGTCGTTCTTGTCGCAAGATGTCAGCCCTATGGAGCCGACCAGCATAGCAGAAAAAGCTATGTTCTTCAATGTTGTTGTTCTCATTCTTATTTATGTTTAGAATTATAAAATACCTTTCGAGAAGACGTATCTGAATTTAAGGTGAAACGTCCGTCCCGCCAACGGCTGACGGAACTGATCCCACACTTCTTTGTTCATCAGGTTGTGGCATTCCAAGGCGATGGAATATTTGTTTTTATAAGTCAGTAACAGACCTATATCATAGACGAAACTGCGAGGAATGCGCCGTTTCTGCAATTCGGTAAGTTCCCAAAAGTAGAAGAACTCTTCCGTGAACTTCCCGTCCCAGAATGCCTTGACATACCAGTTCTTGAACAATCGGTCGCTGTGATATTCCGCTCCGAAGTTGGCAAATAGGTAGGGAATATTCGGCAATCGCAAGCCTTTTGTCGGATTGAGGGCTTGAGTGCCCGGCAAATAGTCCAAGACATCGCGCACATCCTGATAAGTCAGATTTCCGTAGGCATAGAGCGTCGGCGTTATATCCAGTTTCAACTCGGTCTCTATACCCTTGATATGCACCTTTTCCGCATTCACATATCCGGCTGCCATATGTTGTTTCATCAGTTTTATCATATCGCTCACCTGCATATAAAAGCCATTTACTTCAAATTGCAATCGCGACAGTCCGAGTACGCCGTTTTTATCTATCAAGAAGCCCAGATTGAAGTTGTGGCTTTTCTCCGGTTTCAGTCCGGCAGCAGGAAAGGTGATGATACCGTCGCCGAACAACTCTTGCGAATTGGGGAGCGTATTGCCCGTTGGTAAGATGCCTTCAGATGAAAGCCTCTGAACGGTTCGTACTTCATTGCCTCTATCCAGCCGATCTGCGATGTCGTATTGCTCTTTTTTTTCGGAGCCTCAATCATCTCGTATGACGTCAAATCCTCTATCTCGGAGTGGAGATGGAAATACTTTGCAGAGAACATATTCGTCAGTTTCCTGCCGAAGAGTTTCGCCTCCCAAGTCAGTCCCGAAGCGACACTGGTCTTTTTGCTTGGAAATCCTCCGATGACAAAACCAGCATGCTGACTCGCAATGTCATCGCTCGGTTGTCTTCGGGCATAGTTGATAAGCGTGTTCAGGTTCAGACTATGATTGGTGGACAATCTGTAATCAAGGTTGAGGCGTTCGTTGATTTCCAAACCTTTGTCGTTCGAGTTGTGAGGGACATCTCCCGTTTCTCCCTGTCCGTTCGGACTCGGATATATGTTTCCCTCGAAATCGTGATTCACCCGTGCCGTATCCACAAAATTGTTCGTTGTATGTGATAGGGAGAAATGCGACTCGAAGTTAAGGCGGTTGTTCAGTACCCCGCTTTTCATCAGCTTGTTTTCGAGCATAAACATTCCTGATTTGTTTTCGGCGTGCTGGATATTCTTCAATACTCCTTGTATCTCATTGAAACGGTTGTAATACCCGAACTCAGTACTAATCTCATCGAACCAAAGTTTTGTGAAAGCGACTTTTCCTTTCAGCATATACGAACGAAAACGGTCGTGGTCTCGCTTTACCAATAGGTTCTCTCTTTCAGGAACTCTAAATGAGTAATCATTCTTTGCCGATGTATAATAACCTCCCGCACCGAGCAGAATACCGCTCTTCGGAAAGTTCTTGCGCGAGAAGACACTTCCCTTGTGTGTCCGGTAAGAACCCAGTTCGTACGAAGCATCCAAATAGTCCGTACTGAACTCCTTCGTGACGATATTGACGGCACCACCCAAGCCATCGCAACCGAAACGTGCAGGGATAATGCTTTTATAGACCTCTATCCGTTCGATAATATCTATCGGAATCTCATCAAGCGAAAAGGCTCCATCCGACGTATTCATCGGAATACCATCCCAAAGAATCTGAATGCGGTTTCCTTCCAATCCGTGAACGATAATCCTCGAACTGCTTCCCAATCCACCTGTCTGCCCGACCTTCAAACCAATGGTCTTGTTCAAGATGGTTTCTAAAGAAACGGAACGACCTTGCAATTCCTTTGCATTTATCACTGAAACCGCTTCGGGCGACTCTCTGATAACCTGTGCTTTTGTTTTTCCAAAGACGACCACATTTGCCAATTCTGTCGATTCCGGACGTAACTTCAGGGTATGACGCTTTTCATTTGCCGTAATTGTGTCGGTAATTGTCTGATAACCTACATAACTCACTCTTAGTACAAGTTTTTGATGGGCATGGATATTTAGTCTCGCCACTCCTTTTCTGTTGGTGGTTGTACCGTTCTTGTACGAAGAATCGTTCAGACCTTTCCATTGCACAGTGGCAAATTCTATACTGTTTCCATTCTCTGCATCAATAACTTTTATTTCGATGGAATGCTGTTGCGCGAACATCGGATAAGCCCACAGCAATAGGATGCTGACGATGAGCACTCTTTTGTATAAATGAACTATTGAGTCGATTGACATATCTTATCTGTTTATGAAAACCCGTGCAAAATTACCCACCTATAAAACAGATAAATAACCCTACTATTCACACTTATACCCCTATTGAGTTTTATATGTGTCAAGTTATCGTTTTCGGGCAGTGTAATGCTCATTCGGGTTATTTTACCCCTGTGCGTCTCCGTACTTTTGCATCTTAGAAAATCAAAACGATACATACATATGAATAAACAAAAAATCAAACCTCTCGATGAGGAACGGGAGAGCCGCAGCCTGCTCTCCAATGCGGTGGTCATACTGCATCTCGTTTTCGGCACACTGCCTCTGCTGCTCGTGGTGTGGGCGGTGGACAGACTGATGAGCGACACGCTCACTTCTACGGCGATATGGATGGTTGGAGCGGCAATGCTGCTGTTCGCCCTGCTTCGCGGCGTGTTTTACGGAACGTCGATCTGGCGGGCGCACCGCTCGGCTTACAACGCCCTCACACGGTTGAGGTTGCGTATCGTGAGCCACTTGCAACGGCTGCCGCTCGGCTTCTTTCAGGAGCGGAAGGTGGGTGACTTGGTGAACATCATCAACCACGACGTGGAGCAAATCGAGATTTATCTGGCACACGGATTGCCCGAAATCCTCTCGGCAACGCTTTTCCCTGCTTTGCTTTGGGTAATTGTTATGGTATTGGACTGGCGGCTGGGACTGTCGCTCATCTCGCTGCTACCGTTGGCATTTCTTTTGCAGATGGCAGTTAAAACGTTTTGGGGCAAGAGTTTCCGACACTTTATGGAAAATACGCAGAAGATGTCGGAAGACCTTCTGGAATATGTGGCTACAATACCAATCATTAAAGCATTCAGCCACGAAGAGACCCGGACAGAGCGAGTTCTCGGAGGTATGCGCGATTATATCCATTGGGTGAAGCGGAGCATGTTCAGCGTTACTGTTCCGATGACGCTCATCACGATGTTCTTGGAGGGCGGTATCGTGGTAATGACCCTTGTCGGGCTAAGGTTGATGAGTTCGGGCGAACTGACCGTAGCACGTTTCATCCTCGCCCTGATATTGGGTGGACTGTTCTCATATTCCTTTGCCAAACTGGCTACGTTCCAGCATTTCAGGATTGTCTATGGTCAATCGTTGGCGAAGGTTCAGTCGATTACCGAAGTACCTGCAAAGGATACGGCAGACAGGGATACGGATGCCATGCAGACCGATGTCTGTTTCGAGCATGTGACATTTGCCTACCCGAATAAGAAAGACTGTGCGTTGTGTGATGTCAATCTGCAATTTCCCAAGGGTAGCCATACGGCTATTGTGGGCGAATCGGGGTCAGGCAAAAGCACACTGGCAAGCCTGATGATGGGTTTCTGGCAACCGCAGTCGGGAACCGTTCGACTGGGCGGCGAGAACCTTGCGGAACTCTCCGAACACAACATTGCCGATTTCTTTTCTATGGTGCAACAAGAGGTATTCCTCTTCAACACGAGCATTCGGGACAATATCCGTATCGGCAAGCCCTCCGCTACGCAAGAGGAGGTGGAAACAGCTGCACGACGTGCACGCATTCACGATTTTATTACGGGGTTACCCAATGGTTACGATACTTTGGCAGGCGAAGCCGGCGTAAAATTCTCCGGCGGAGAGAAACAGCGCATTTCCATTGCACGGATGTTGCTCAAAGACTCGCCGATTGTCATCCTCGACGAAGCCACCGCTGCCTTGGACGGGGAGAACGAGAAACTCATTCAAGAAGCTCTTGATGAATTGCAGCGTAACAAGACCGTCATCACCATCGCCCACCGTCTCAACACCATTCAGGATATGGAACGTATTGTCGTGATGGACAAGGGAAAGGTTGTGGCGACGGGAACACACGGAGAATTGATGGACAACTGCCCACTATATCGCAATATGACGGAAACACAGGAACGGGTAAGCAAATGGCAACTGAAAGAGGAGGAGGTATAAACAATGATACGCAATATATTGAATGAATTGACCGTTCGCGGAGTGCGGCATCTGATAATCTCCGCACTGTTTTTCGTGGTTTATGCCCTTTGCGGAACGGCAATAATGCTTACTGTCCTGTTCCTTATCGACCGCCATATATCGGGCGAAAGCGTTTCGCTCATTTCGGCAGCGTGGATACTCGTTGGTCTGCTGATTTTGAAAACCATATCCAATGCCGTAGCCGATATGAGCAAGCACTTTGCCGGCTTCGATCTCGTGGAGCGCATCCGTGAGAAGATCATCTTGAAACTGAAAATGTTCTCGCTTGGCTTCTACACCAATGAACGGCTGGGCGAGATAAGTACTGTCATTCACAAAGACGTGGACAATATGGAAATGGTGGTGGGGCACCTTTGGACACGGATGTCCGCTGATTTCATCGTGGCGCTGATACTCGGCATCGGGCTGTTCTGGGTGGACTGGCACATGGGGTTGGCGATGATTGCCATCCTTCCTATTGCCCTCTTCTCCTTGTATCGGGGCATCCGTTCGGGAATGAAAGCACAGCAGGAGGCGCAGGACGGTCTGACGGATATGGTCAGTCTCTTCGTTGAATACGTCAAGGGCATACCTATGCTGAAAGTCTTCGGAGGAAAAGGAATGTTTCGTGACAGACTCGACCACTCTGTTAGTGAATTTGGAGAAAGCAGTAAGAATGCTTCTCGTTTGGCAGCTGTGAGTGTGGGTAGATACACCTTTCTGATAGAATTGGCTTTTGCACTGATGGCAACGCTTGGTCTTTGGTGGACTTGGCGTGGCGAACTTTCCCTTTTCGCTTACCTGATGTTCGTCATCGTATCGAAGGAGTTCTACAAGCCCTTTGTCAATATGGAGAGCCATTGGCTGAACTACATCAAGGTAAAGGACAGCTACGAACGCATTTCCCGTCTGTTGGATGCTCCCGTGATCGTCGATCCCGACCAACCGAAAACGGCGGAACGCTTCGACCTCTCGTTTGATGGTGTCGGTTTCCACTATGAAAAAGAGGGGTTCGAGATGAAAGACCTCACGTTCAACGTACCCGAACGGACGGTAACGGCTCTTGTCGGCTCGTCAGGGTCGGGGAAAACCACCATCACCAATCTGCTGCTCCGCTTCTGGGAACCGCAGGCAGGCTGTATCCGTATCGGCGGAGTGGACATACGGGAAATGGACTACGATTATCTACTCGGCAAAATCAGTGTGGTAATGCAGAACGTCATTCTCTTTTCCGACACCATTGCCAACAATATCAAGGTGGGCAACCGCAATGCCACACAGGGGGAAATCGAGGAAGCCGCACGTCGGGCGATGATACACGACTTCATCGTCAGTCTGCCCGATGGTTACGAAACGAAAATTGGGGAGAACGGTTTGGGACTCTCGGGTGGACAGAAGCAACGCCTCTCCATCGCTCGCGCCTTCCTCAAAGATGCTCCGATCCTCCTTTTAGACGAGATAACGAGCAATGTCGATCCCGTCAATGAGTACAAAATACAGCAAGCAATGTCTGTGCTTATCCGAAAGCGCACGGTCTTGGTCATTGCCCACCATTTGCAGACCATCCGCAATGCCCACCAGATTATCGTGATGGACAAGGGACAGCTTATGGAGAAGGGTATGCACGCCGAACTCGAAGCTAAAGGCGGAATGTATTGCAAACTGCTGTCGATGCAGTAAGATCGCTAAAAAAGAACAGGTAGTAAGACGCATTTATCTTACTGCCTGTTCTCATATTCAGGTAGTGTCCGAAAAAGTGTGTAAGCGTAGTTGTTGCTTTTTTACCACAGGGGCATGCCCCTGTGGTAAAAACTTTGTGGTTTTCTTGTTATTATCCATTTATTTGATACTCCGCTCTTGGAAGTAGGGCAACCTCCTAGCATAAGTCCTTTCTGTCATCTCTCGGGCAACAGATCCTAAAAGGAATACGACGGCACCAGCCGAGGGTAAAGCTCCGCGCATACGTAACGTACGCTTATAGCTGCGATTGAGGCGCTCCACCCAGGTCGTGGAGTAAATCATACGACGAACTTCTTCTGGGAATCTCAGATAGGTGAAGTAGCCTATATTGCGAGGGGAAGACAGAGAGAGGAAACTCCTGTAACTCTTACCCCAACGCTCTGCAAATGTACACAATTTCTCAAATGCCTTGATGGGAGTAAGTCCTATATCTCGAATAGGGAATAACTCATCCAACTCCTGTGTCATCTGAGCTTTATCCCTTTTAGACACAACATTAAGGGCTTGTCGTTTGAAATGGACAACACATAACTGATGAGCTGACTGAGGGAAAGCCGAGCAAATAGCGCGTTCAATACCCTGTAAGGCATCTGAGATAATCAGATCTATCCGTTCCACGCCCCGAGTTTTGAGTGCTTTCAACTCCATCTCCCAATTCAACGCTCCCTCTGTGGGATGATTCACCACACAAAGCACCTCGCGACTACCATCAGGAAGTAGACCGAGCATCGTGTAGTAAGCCTCCTTAGAGACACTATCCTCTCGCCGAGTAAAGGCAAACGTTGCATCAATGTACACTGCCAAATAGTGAGGAGACAATTGGCGTTCTAACCACTTGTAGATCTCTGCCTTACTCGTGTTGGACAGGAAGCTAACTTGCTGTTTACTATAGTGATGACCATAGAGGCGTTCGCACACGGCGCCAATATCTTCGCACGAAAGTCCTCGCGTATAAAGTTCATGGAGGAGAAGGGCGCGTTCGCTTTCTTGATGCGAAAGAATGCCCAAAATTAGGGGCTCGAAACTCCCTGAACGAGTACGTGGAATGCGAAGCTCAAAGCTACATCCATAGCCCCGCCATCGACGGGGACGGAAACCATTGCACTGTTCTCCTTTATGCTCTTGGACAAAAAGAGAACGTTCTTGCTTGGAGAAGGTGTTCAATAATATACGAATAAGTTCGTTAATACCTGACTCCGATGATAGCATTTCCGAAATAAATGCCGACTTTTGTGATGTTGTAAGCTCCATTGTTCTTAGTTTGTTTTTCTTGTTACCACAAAGTTAAGAGCTATGGGGCTTACACACTTTTTTAGGACAGTATCCATATTCAACTGTACCATCCACCTTTGCCATAACACACAAGTAGCGGAGGACTTGTTCTCTTCTTTTCGGTCAGTCTTCTGATTATCCATTTACGGAAACTTTTGGCTTGTGGAGAAGCAAAACGAAATGACAGCATCGTTATCATTTCAATATTATATAAATCCACTGCACCACCCTTAAACAATAGCGTTTGCATCACCTCATCTTCTCTGAGTAATCCTTCTTTGAAGATAGACTTGATGTGGCTGTTTACTTTGCCGGAGAATACGCCGAATAAATCGGCTATTTCGCAAGCCGACATCCAAATGGAAGTCGTAGGAACGTGTACGTTCCCATTCTCCTCAATGGTTATGAATTCTCTTTTCATAGTAATTCAATATTCATTGCTTTTTCTTCTTTCGATTAACCTATCCATATCCTCCGCAATCTTTTTCTCGGAAATCCTCGCATAGGTCTGCGTGCTGGTAATGGATGCGTGTCCCATCATCTTGGCAATGCTCTCCGTACAAACTCCCTCGGAAATCAAGAACGATCCGAAGCTGTGCCGGGCTTGATGGTAGGACAGATTCTCTTTCCGTCCGATAATGACACCGAGTTCGTGTATCTCAAACCACATCATATCTCTGCTCGGCAATGGAAAGACCGGCTGCGTGTCATCAGTCGTATTGTATAAATCAAGTATCTGCTCCGCTATCGGATGCAGGGGAATGAATGACTCTACTTTCGTCTTCTTACGGTTGATGCGAATGTATCTTCTATCGTCGGCAGTCCGCCCGATATGGTGCGGATAAAGCAATTGTGTATCGACATAGGCAAGTCCCGTAAAACAGGAGAAGATAAAAGTCCTGCGAGCCAATTCCTTCAATGGGTCATTGGCGGGCAGTTTCAGTTCTAGCAGTTGTTTGAGTTCCGCTTTGCTGATGTGCATTCGTTTGGAGGGCGGTTTCTTCTCATACTCCAACTCTTCCAAAGGATTGGCACGGATAATCTCATGGTCTACGGCAAGATATATCAGTCTGTTCAGCCAACAAAGGCAATGGTTGGTCTGCGATGCCCCGAAGTTCTTGTACCGCTTCAGGTATACCTTATATTCCCGTCCGAATTCCTCGGTGATGTCCGAAAAGGCAATGTCCGCCTTGCCTTTCGAGTCCAAGAACTCACGGATATAGCTCTGGTAATACCGAGAACTCCTGTAGGTCGAAGTGGAGTCGATTTCCTTGGAACGGACGGCAAGGCGTTCCCGTTCCCTTTCTCCCATTTGGAGCAAATGGGTAGGAATGACCGCCTGACCTGCTATCCTGTTTTTCAATAGTTCGGCACTGACCACACCCTGCTCTTTGAGCATTTCATCATAGAGCCGCTCCGCATACTTTCGAAACTCTTTCAGGCGGTTGTTCGTCCGCACGTCCGCGGTCTCTGCTTTTTTTGCATTCCATTGTTTGGGATTGCAAGTAATACCCGTGGTTATCGTCGTGCTTTTCCCGTCGATGGAGATTCGGCAAAGTACGGAAGTTGTACCATCCACACGTACCTTGTTGCGATTGATATAGAGTAGTAAAGAAAATGTGCTACGCATAATTCGTTTGTTATCTATGGGGTGTTTATAATATGAGTTTCAAATCCTTTGTCGCTTCGATGTATTTGTCCATATCCTCGAAAAGCTTCTTGGGCGTAACCTTCGCATAGACCTGAGTAGTTTGCAGGTTGGAATGCCCCAGCATCTTGCAGATGGTCTCGATAGGAACGCCGGCTTCCAAGGTAATCAGCGATGCAAACGAGTGCCTGCCGGCATGGTAGGTCAGGTCTTCCTTGATGCCCGCAAGAACCGCAAGGCTTTTCATCAGACGGCGTAGATTGGGATGGTACAGCATGGGAAAGAGTGTCGGACGAGCATCATCCCTGTACTTCTCTATCAGGTCAAGGGCTTCGGGCAGCAGCTTGACACAGGCACGAAGCTCGTTTTTCTTGCGGCGGTATTTAAGCCACAGCCCGCCATTCTCATCCGTGAACAGATTGTCACGTGTAACGGAAACGGCATCGGCGTAGGCTGTTCCCGTATAGCAGGCAAAGAGAAAGAGATCTCTTGCCAAGATATGGGAGGCGCGATTTTCGGGGATTACTAAGTCACGGATTTTCTCGACGGATTCTCGGCTTAGGGCTTTCGGCGTTTTCTCCTTTGGTTGGGGAAGACTGAAGTGGGCGAAGAAGCATCTGTCGGCATAACCGTCCTTATAGGCTTTTCGGCATACTTTCTTGACGATAGCCAGATAGTGCCGGCAGGTATCTATGGCAAGTCCTTTCTCGTCCAAGATGAAACTCTGGTAATCGTGGATAAACTGCTCCGTCATCTGACCGAAAGCAACATCTTTGGTGCGAAACTCCTTTTCGATGAACTCTGCCAAGGTTCTCCGGGTATAGATATAGGCAGGATAAGTTCCCTTTGCACGGTCTATCCCGATGCGCTTCCTCAAATCCTCGCAGACAATGTCCGTCATCTCCAACAGGGTCATCTGTGTTCCGAGACTTCCTTGAAACAGATTCTTGACGCCTTCTGCATCAAAATCGACCTTACGTTCCACCAAGGTATCGAATGCCGTATGGATGGAGAGCATCAGCTTGTCCAGCTTCGCATTGGTCTCCACGGCTTCATGGCTCTTACCTTTCAGACGGCTTTCACGAGGATTCCACAGGTCGGATGTGCAGGAGATTTTGCAACTGAATTGCACCATCGAACGATTGACGGTGATACGTCCCATAATGGGCGCTTTGCCCGACTTGTCCAACCTGCTCTTTTTGAGGTAGAGCAACACCTTGAATTTTTCTATTTTCATACGCTTTAATTTTATGGGCAAAATTACCCGTTGTTAAAGCGTTCTTTGATAAGCAAAACGTTGTGTAACAGTGAGATAGAACCCATGTCAGAAAAACCTTTCCTTTTCCGTTACCTCACCACACTAGGGAAACCAACGGATAACGGTATGGTAACCGAAAGGATTCAATATTCCGTGTTGAACTGCTTTCCTATCATACTCGCAGAATATAGAAAATCGACTAATTCACAACACGTTATCGGTTTATTCTCTATATTCTTCCAAATTCTCAAATGGTAGGTATTTTCCACATGGCTCGCCATACATTTGCTACAATGTCACTGAGCAAGGGCGTTCCGATGGAAAGTGTGTCGAAGATGCTGGGGCACACCAACCTAAAAACAACCCAAATCTACGCACGTATCACGAACAAGAAGATAGAGCATGATATGGAAGAACTGGCTGGCAAGCTTGGCAAGTTCAATACGGCTATGGGTATGTAATATGATAATGTAATAACTCTAAAATAGAAAGAAGATTATGGAAACAAAGAAAGAACCGTCCTACTTCCGATTGAAGTTAGAGACTTATCTTGGTGAGCATTTCCCAGAAATGATGAGTGACAACTCATTCATAACGACAAGAGCTGATGAATCCCTTACTACCTATTGTGATGCAGTGGCACAAGGCTTCTCGCATCCCGAAGCAGAGGTAATGGCAAGCGAAGTATTATACCAAGATTTGCATTTTTCCAAGTATGACACGCTTGTGTCTGTCTTGGAGAATGAGTTCGAGAAAGAACTCCCTTCTCCTCTTCCTGAAAGACTAACACCAATGCTTCTGAAGAATAAGGCTGTGCAAAGCGTTTTCAATAAGTACGAACTGACAGACGACTTTGGTGCAAGTCCAGAGTATGAGAAACTCTACACCGAACTGACAGGGACAATAGTTCTGCTTATCGAGATCAATGGTCTGCCAACAGTCGATAGTGAGAACATGACTTGATGTAACACCATCGGGAGTTTTTGTAGTGTCAAGAGCCAAGATAAACGCTCCGCTCCACACGCCAAGAGTTTGTACCAACACTTGTCTTTGTGTAGCCTGCGCATCTTGTTATTGCTCTTGAACTATTAAAAGCTCCGATATGAATACAATCATCATGAATCAAGACGTTCACACACCTGCCTTCATCAAGGCAGACACATCGAACAAAACCAATAATGTCAAGCAGCAGCCGACTTCTCCCAAGTAAGTCCGCCGCTTCTCTTGGATACGCTTCATCGAACTCGCCATCCTGCTTTCCATCGTTATCGGTGCCATTTGGCTTATCTCGAAGATAGTAACACCGCAAGTCGTAACTGCCATCTCTGTCATTGTAGGTTTTCTGATACTACGCTTTATAGTCAGGGTAATACTAAAAGTGACATTTACGCTACTGAGCATTCTCTTCTGGCTGGCGATACTCTGTGCCATCCTGCTATGCGTGCTTTGAGAAGCACAGCTCTCTCATTTTATTTCATTAGGTGGTTATCTCGCATTTTGAGATAGCCACCTTTTCTATTTTCCACTACGAGCGTTGCACTTTTGCTTCTTTTCCAATGCTCCACGATATGCGATGACAAGGAAACGGATGCTGTTCCCTTTTTATCCGCAAAGGTAGTACGGGGCTTGTGGCTTTCTCAAGGTCTGTGCCGCTTGGTTTGTCTGGAAAATCTCCACACCTACGGGTTGTATTTTCCGCCAAAACCTTGTGCAAGCCCGCCCCGCTACCTCTATTTTGCTACAAAAAGGAATCAGCATACTCCGATCTTTGGACGCATAAAAAAAATGTCGCTATGGATAAGCAAAAAGTAAATACAACATCTTCGATGAACAGAAAAGGATATAGCTCCTCCTCTCATTACCGCATTAACCCTGTGGCTGAAAAAAGTGAGCAAGTGTTGGCAATTAAGTTTGTACAATGGGACGTACCCTCTTTGGAGAGCCTTTGTAATAGCAAAGTATATCTCCTACGTGTGAAACTCTATTGTGGCGAGCGTATGAGCCGTGAGGAAAAGAATTGGCTATGTGAAGCGGTGAACTCAAACACCTATTTCCGCACAGCCGTTCCACTGCAAGGCTATCGCTTTGACTTCTTTGATGTACTGAAGAAATACCTTGTCAATCAGTACGGACAATGGACAGAGTATTACGCACCCGACAGAACAAGCCTAAGAGCCTACCTATATGGACGTATCAATCAAATTGTAGAAATTCCTAAATATTAAAGAACTATGAAAGGAACAGAACATTTCACACGGACAATAGCCGAGTATCTCAATCAGCGTGCTATGGCAGACCCCTTGTTTGCCCCCAACTTGATGAAGCCTAACAAGAACATAGAAGATTGTGTAACCTACATCTTAAACGAGGTGAAGAAAAGCGGTTGCAATGGTTTCGACGACGATGAAATCTTCTCTATGGCTGTTCACTACTACGATGAGGACGATATAGAAGTCGGCAAGGCTGTTTCTTGCCAAGTAGCCGTTAATCACATTGTAGAACTCACGGAGGAAGAAAAAGCCAAAGCAAGGCAGGAAGCCATTAAGCAATATCAGCGTGAGGAACTTGCCAAGTTACAGAGCCGTAATGCACGAGTGAAAAAGACCGAGAATGTAGCATCCCAAGTACAACCATCACTATTCGATTTTTAAGCCTATGAAACCGAGAAACAAATTTGAAAAGGCAGTTTTGGAACAAAGCAAGCATCTTCGCCCAATAACCAAGACACAAGACAAGTGGGCATTCCGTGAGTGCATAGACCACTTTGCCTACCGCTTGCCAAAAGGTCGTACCACTTGTATGGATTGTGGGCATAGTTGGGTAATGAACAAACATAGAGAAACTTGCACTTGCCCTCATTGCAGGGCAAAGTTGCAGGTCAAGGAAACCTATGAGCGCAAGTTGCAGCAGAAGCAGTATTTCACCCTACTTACCACTTGTGGAGAGTGTCAAGTATTGCGTATGTTCCTACTTATTGTGGGTACGGAGAAAGGTTATAAAGCACAGACTTCTATAATTGAGATTGGGCAATATTGGTGGAATATGCAGGGACGAAAAGCTGTGGTTGCCATACAGAGGGTATTGGGACACTATGTTGATACCTTTTCCTATTATAGTCCTATGGCAATCCGTAACGATAATGAAGCCTATCAACATATTGCCTACTCACCCATATATCCGAAGTTCAAGGTTACAGACATACTTCGTAGAAATGGTTTTAAGGATAATTTCTATGGCATCGTGCCTACTAAGTTTATTCCTGCATTACTTACAGACAGCCGTGTGGAAACATTGCTAAAGGCAGGTAGCACAGACCATTTACGTTACTTTCTTGGCAACAGGAGGACTTTTGAGGAACTATGGCAGTCCTACAAGATAGCAGTCCGTAATGGCTATGAGATAGCAGACATTTCTCTTTGGAGTGATTATGTAGATACACTTAGAAGATTAGGTAAAGATATTCATAATCCAAAATATTTATGCCCCACAGACCTTAAAGGCGAACACGACCGCAGACACGAGGAACTTCTCAGATTGCGTGAAAGGGAGGAGATAGAACAGAAGCAAAAGAAGGCAATGGAAGATGAAAAGCGTTTCAAGGAACTCAAATCCAAGTTTTTCGGTATCTGTTTTACGGACGGCACAATCCAAGTCCACGTGTTGGAGAGTGTGCAGGAACATTTGGAAGAAGGTGTATCAATGCACCATTGCGTATTTTCTAATGCATACTACCTCAAGGAGGACTCCCTTATCCTTTCGGCTACCATTGAAGGCAAGCGAATAGAGACCATTGAAGTATCATTACGAACTTTGGAAGTGGTACAAAGTCGTGGAGTGTGCAACAAGAATACTGAATACCACGAGCAGATAGTAAACCTTGTCAACGCTAATCGAGGTCTTATAAGCCGAAGAATGAAAGTAATAGCATAAAGTATGAACCATTAAATTATCAGAGATATGAAAACAGAGATTGAAAACATTATCTACAATTGGACGGATGAGATACCGCATATTCTCATTAGGGTTATTAATTAACCATATCCAAATTTACAGAAGAGGTTTGTCAGTTTCTTCAAAAAGGGTCTACCTTTTCGGCAAAAAAGGTAGACCTTTTTAATTGAAAAGGTAGACCCTTTTGACGAAATAGGTAGACCTTTTTCTGATAATAGGTAGATGGTTTTACTCGTTTAGGTGAACCTCTTTGCAAAAAAGGGTTGATAAATGTCAAAAGAAATATGTGCTTTTCTTGGAGATAATCAAGAAATTTCTTACCTTTGTGATATAAATCTATTAACAAGTTGAGGAGGATAAAGCCCCAGCCTCCAAAGGCTTAACAATCGGGGGCAACACTAATGACTATGGCGAACAGACCCATTGCTTATACGCTAAAGGAGCGTAAAGGAACAGTTGGAAGTTTGAAAGGGAAAATCGTTCTGCAGGCACATCCTACAGGACGAAAGAGAGTTGATCATCGTAGTTTCTGTGACGAAGTGGCACACGCAACAACGTTCACAGGTGCAGAAGTCGAGGCTGTTCTCAGACTTGCAGCCGAGATTGCAAAAAAGCACGTTGAGAACGGAGACATTGTAGACTTCGGAGACATCGGGACACTTACACCTTCTTTCCAGAGTAAATTGGTTGAGAAAGGAAAAGCGGAGTTCAACCCAAAGGTTCATATCACGAAACCTGTGGTACACCTCACTCCCTCAAAGAAGTATTTTACACTTACTGGCGTGAGCTACGAGCGTGTTACTGCACCTGACAAGGAAACTAAGAAGCCAGTTGAGAATCATTCTCAATCGGGACCAGAGATTGCAGAGCCATAAGGGGGACGAACGAGACTTTCTAATATTTACATTGATGCGTGGAGCACATTGTCTCCACGCATCAATTTTATTTAGTAGTATGACTACTATTTTACAAATCCATTCTTATAAAAGTCATACCAATCTGCAATCTTTTTAGGAGTATTGGCTTTCAGAAGTAAGAGCATTTCACGAGTGAACTCCAAATGACCAGTAATATTTGCTGTAACAATATTTTTATCACTCACTGCCTGTGCGTTCACATATCCTGTTTCGTTCGTGTATCTTTCACCACCCCATTGTTTAAGTTGGTCGAGACCATTACCCGTATGTTTTACGTTGTTCAAGAAGCCATGAGCACACAGAAACGATGCTCCGTTGCATATCGCTCCTACTATTTTACCCTTATCCAATGCTTCTTGTACCAGTGGCGCAACAAGTTCTGCTTCAGGAGAATCCCATCGATTGCCACCGATAAGGACTAAGGCTGCATAGTCTTTGGGCATATTCTCAAAAGAATAATCGGGCAACGTTTTGAATCCACCAATGGAACAGACTGCATCTAATGTCGGAGCAACTGTATGCACTCTGTACTTGATTTCACTACCTGGTATTACGCCAACATGAAGGGCTGTAGAGAGAAAAGCACCTTCCCAATCTGTGTACTCATTCAATAAGACGAAGAGTACCTTTTTTGTTTCTTTATTCATTGCTTATCCTATTTAATCGTAATACAAAGTTACAATTTTTCAGCAAAACAGAAACAACATCATAGGAATAATTCTTGGTTTAATATAGTCAGATGATAAAGAACAACGCAAACTCAACCTTTCGGCGTTTGACTAACCCATTCAAAACCTTTCCCTTGTATCTGCAGAACGAAACATACTCCCGATAGATATTTCTGTTTCCTGCCTCAATTTTTCGCAGCAACCTACTTTTGGGATGCCTACCATATCCAAGCAGTCGCCCTACACCAACATTGTAGGCAAGCAAGGTCAATAGCAGCGCATCCTTGCCATAGCCCTTGAAGTGTTCAAAGCATTTCCAAAGGTCGGCACGGAGCAGGGAGTCCGCTTGCCGTTCTGTCATATCCGCCGTGAAACGTTCTCCCCGTTGCAGCTGATGCCCATATCCAACATACGGATAATTCTTCCAGCCGTGCATGCCCTCAAAGTATTTTACTACGACTACCGCACGCTCAAAAGGTGGCAAGTCTGCCAGCCGCACCCTGCGCTGAGCAAGGATCGGCTGACAGAACAGGCAGAATACACAAAGTAAAATGAAAGAATTTATCGTTCGCATCAATTATGGTCTTAGTGGCGAGAAGATGCAGGCTTATCCTTGCCCTCTTCTCGCTCGTTGTTAAAACTAAAGGTCAGTTGCTGCACCTTACCAAAACTATCCTCCACATATACATCTATCGTCTGGCGGTCAGATGAGAGCGAAGTGTAATACAGGCGGAACACATCCTTCGTTAGCGGATAGCGGTCGTTTGGCTTGAAGACCGTGCCGTTATCATTTCTTAGCAAGCCCTTGCCGTCAGACTGGAAATAACGTATCGTATAGCGAGTGTCTGCAAACTCACCGCCTCGCTTCAGCGTGCAGCGTATCTCTGCCGTCTGTCCCCTTATGATGTCCTTCTGAACCGGCATTGTCTCCACCGTAAACGGATAAGACTGCTGAACATCCAAATCCCTATCACAAGCAGATAGGCAAAACACGGCAAGGGTCAGCACGCCCATTACCCAAATCATATTCAATATCTTCTTCATCTTTTCTTCTACTTAAAAGTTAAACCTTAGTCCTGCTGAAACAGCCGGACGAAAACGATGCACGTCCGTTCCAAAGAGGAACCGTCCCTGCGCCTTTACAAGAAAAAGGACTCCATCTGTTAGAAACACTTCCACCGAGCCATGCACGGCACCGCCATAGACAAAGCGGGAGCGGTCGAGCAGTGTTGCCCCATCGGGCAGCAGCTTCTTGTCCTCGTTCAGCTGCTCATAGCCACCCAAGGCGGATATGCCACCATAAAGAAACACGTTCTTACCTCTGTCGGAGAGAACAGGGTGCATATAGCCCACCTGCAAGAGTGCATCTTTGAGTTTTACGTTATAACTTCTGTACGGCATATTCTGCTGTTCATACTCTGCCATAACAAAAGTATAATTCTCACGACCCAGATAGTGGGTGAGTGATGCTCCCATGCCGAAATTGTCAGCTGCAAGGAACTTTTCACCCTTGATAAGCGGAACACTCCCTGCGACCTCTACGCCCCTTTGCTTGGGGATAAGTCGCTGTGCCTGCGATGGCAGACTGAAAGTCATAGCCACCGCAATGCATACTGTCAGAATGATATTGCTCTTCTTCATCACCATTTCAGTTTGAGGTTATCAATCTTCTTTGCCAGCTGCAGGTCTTCTGCCGTTACATAAAAAGTCAGCGTACGACCGCCATTCCTCTCATAGAGCGTCACTTCAAGCTGCTTGTCTTCTGCAAGAGAAAACTGCTCGAGCGCAAACACAGCGTGTTCACTACCCATGCCACGCACCTGCATCACCTGATGATAGGCACGAAGCGGCTGCAACAGCTGCTCTTGTATAGCGGTGCGCTTTGCCATCTTCTTATCTACAACCTTGAATGTGATAAAGTCCACCGAGTACGGCATATTCGTGCCGTTTTCCATTCGAGTGTGGAAATACAGCAAGCCGTTATGGGCATACAAGCCACGAAGCAGGAACTTCATACCGAACTGCTGTGCACCGATGTGCTTAATGCAGCGTCTGTCATTCTGATAGATGGTCTGCATCATCAGCTTTACTAATACGGGCGACTCGTTACCAAGTTCCTTAAAGTAAATATCAGAGCGATTGCTTGGCAGCCTGCCTTCCGTCGTGGAGAGAAAGTCTTTCATCTCAATGCTGAGTTTCTCCGGTTCATCAGCATACTTCACGTTGAAAGCATAGAAAGAGCCGTCCTCACAGATGACACTCATGTTAGTCTCTGTCTCAAAGTCCTTCACCGAAGCCTTTACACGTAGTACGTTCTCAGCATCCTCCGCCTTCCCCGCATGATGTTCTGTGAACCTAAGTCTACATAGCGGATGGCAGAAGGGAAGATAAGATGCACGGTCTTGTCAAAGGTAACGTCAAGACCATAAGGCAGTACGACACGCCCTGTTGGAATAGCACGACTCATACCTTGAAAAAGCTCTCCTGAAGTAAGCGGTCGGCTTGGTGTCAGGCCATCATTGTTTTCCTGTGCTGTGGCTGTTGCTCCCACCATGGCAAGCATAGCCATTGATAAAATAATTTTCTTCATTGTTCCTTTTTTATTTGATGTTATTTTTTACTTATCATTTTCGATTGTTTTATTTGGACTGAACCAAGAAAAGGCGGTAGCCACCCTTGAGCGTTACCTTGACGGTGCGCAGTTTCTTCTGAAGCAGCTGACTTGCACCCTGCATCACCCCACGGGCAGCCTCGGAGAGAATCTGGTCCTTGGCAGAGGAAGCGAAGGTAAAGGATGTACCCATTGAACCGCCGATGTTCGCCCCGACTTCCTTAAGCGCATTGATGTCCTCCGAACCTGGTATATACACACCCTCCTGTCCGTCCGTATCGTATGCCGAGAGCTTGACAGCTATGATATGGCCGTCTACCTCAATGCTTTTGATAAGCAGGTGCATACGATTGCCCTCAATCTTGGCAACGGCTATGAGTCGGCTTTGCCGTGGAATGTGCAGTCCCTGTACCTTGGCACTTTCCAGCAGACGGAGCATGACATTATCTCCCTCTTTGAGCGTCGTTGTCCTGTCCACCACCACTTTGAGTGTGTTGCGCATCGTAGGTACAACCGTGCTTGCGAGCGAGTGAAAGCCCAAGTTGCGTGCTTTCGTGCCATACTCCTTGATGAAGTCCGCATCGCTCATCGGCTGCCCCAGTGAGGATACTACTTGTTTGCGTTCCGCCAAGATTTCCATTGCAGGCAAGTCGGCCGAACCTCCGCTTATATTACTGCCCATACTCTGACCTTTGTCCGTAGCCATTTGCCCTTTACCCTCGGTAAAGTCATTACCCAAAGATGGTGCAGCGGCAGAAGCCTTGGAAGATACTTCGCTGCCATCTGATAGCTCTTTTCCATCAAGGCAAGCTGCCGTTTCTCTTCATTGTCCTCCTTACTATCCTTTTGAGATAGTTCTTTCTTTAGATTATCAATCTCCGAGCGCAGGGCTTCACGCTCCTGCTCGTGTGGGTCGGGAGCGTAAAAAGAGTTCAAGAGCCGATTATTCTCCTCATAGCGATGCATGGAGTTTTCTATCTTTGCCGTAGAAGCAGCTGTCTCTGCACGCTGCTCCTCTGATGGAGCAGTGTTCTGTGCGAAATAGTCCGATAGTCTGCCCATCTCCTCGCGGGTCTGTTCCTCCTCATGTGCCTTGTCGCCTAATTCGTAGGCTTTGAGCTTGTTTTCGGTGAGCTTTTCTGTCGTTGCCTGCGGGATGCTGTCATTGAGTCCCTGTTCCGCTGCGGTCTTATCCTTGCCCGACGGTGCGAAGATAAACCACATCGAGAGGGCAAACAGCACTCCCAGACCTCCGAAGACCAAGCCTTTCTTCATTTGTTCTTTCTGTTTATTATCCATTTTCTTTGATTGTTTGATGATGTTGTACGTAAAAATTGCCGTGTAACTCATGTAAAGTACTGTCCGTCCGTATCGGACTGTCCATCAGCTTTCCCGTGGGGATGGGTAGTTTTTCCTTCTTTGGAGGAAGGAAAAACTGCGCTATCATCCAAAGCGAGCACAGCAGATAGATGAAACTCAGCCCATAGACGATTTCCTTTCTCTGCCTTATCGTGAGCCTTTCACACCGATGGCGAAGCATAGGTGAAAGCGCAGATAGTGACGTGAGAGTAAAAAGTATCTTTTCCTTGCCATAGCCTTATCGTTTATAAGTCTGTATGTCCCTGTTCTCCTTGACGAGGAAGTTCTCCATCAGGAAGCCTTGTGGGTTATTATCCGAACGGACTGAGTTCTGCAGCGTGCAGGTCGTAACAAGACTGCGCTCCGTAACATTACTCTGGCGGACGATAAACTCCCTTGCATAGGTCGTTACCGCATAAGGGTAAGTATTAAAGTTGCAGTGGATAGAGTCCACCTCTATGCGCTGATTGACATTACCCGATATGGCACGGTTATAATAGCCCTTCTCTGCCAAGTCCTTGTAATAGTTGAAAGCCGACTTGTCGCACAGCACGAAGACACGTTCCATATTCTTCTCGATGGCATCCTTGTCGGGCGCAATGGTGAAGAACAGCTCGTGGAAGCGACGCACATGCTCCCGCGCTTCGGCGGGGCAGTTCTGCGACAAGTCCTGCGAGAGGGCGAGCATCAGGCTCTTGCCCCCGTCCAATACGTAAATCTTCTCGCGCTGCCGTTCGGCAAACCGTATTAGTACACAAAGCAGGGATGCAAGCACACGCGGCCGGCTCCCTCTATCACTTTAAAAAATAGTAAAACAAAAAAGGGTAAAAAGACGCATCGGCATCTTTTCACCCTTTCACCTTTTCAATTCTTCACCTTTCTACGGCTTCGGCATTTTCGGCTTTTTATTCAAGTCCTTCCGTTTGGGGTTATCCACCTCCACCTCGATTTTACCGAGCGCCTTGCGGATAGCATCCTTCCACGTCACGATGATGCGAGGGCGTTTCAGCGCAGAGGCAACCGTCACGTCCTCCTCCTTCTCCAGCATCCGCGAGGGAATGGTAGTGCGAAGCGAAAAGATGTCGCCCAAGTCGAGCGAACCGCCCATCGTCACCACCTCCACCACGATGTTGCGCAGCGTGATAAACACGTTCCTCACATCGCCCTCGCTCAACGACGTTTCGCGCACGATGCGGTTGATGAGCCACTCCTGCGAGAACTTCATCGGAGCCTTCTGCACCGCTCCATACCCCTTCTGCCCCTTGCGCGGGCCTACTCTGAGAATACTCTCAACTACTTTAAAACTAATCATGTTTTCTTATGTATTAAATGAATAATGTGGGGCTCTGCCGTTGGGCTTTGCCCCGTTAACGTGTTCTGTTTCTGCGCATGTTTTGCACCCATACTTAAACTCCTTTTGGACGTATACTTAAGGTACCGGAGGACTGATACTTAAACTCGTCGAGGACTTTAACTTAGACTCCCAGAGGACTTTAACTTAGAGTCCATGAGGAGTGATACTTAACATCCTCAAGGAGTAATACCGAGACTCCCTCACGACCTCCAATAGCAGTCCTCCGGCACTTCCAATATCTCTCCCTTAGTCCTCCCAAGGCGAGTAGCCCGCCATCGTTTGTTCGCCTGCTCCGCCCTCCTCGTCTTCGTCGAAGATGCCGGGCTTGGCCAGTCCTTCGTTCTCGCCTACGGAGTGCGAACTCACAACAAATTGTGCGATATTATCGTCGGTCAAGAGTTGGATAACCTTAATCTGCGGGGTGATATATCTTTATTTCATTGTTTACTACTTATTACTTAATACTTTCTCTCCTTACTCCCTCACTACTTTCTTGCCGTTGACGATGTAGATGCCACGGCCGGGATTTGTAACTCGCCGCCCTTGGAGGTCATAGATGACGTTTTCGCGTGGCTGCATTGTCGGGCGAACGTCGCGTATGCCGGTCGTTTCGGCCTCCTTGCGGGCGGCATCGAAGTCGATTGTAAATCCTTTGGCGGGCGCAATGGCTAATGGCAGACGCAGACCAGCGCGATGAGCCGCCAGCTTGATGGAAGCACCATTCCGAGTGCCCTGCTTATAGAACCCGAGGCCCTCGTCGCCGTTATTGGAGAAGATATAATATTTGTAACCGGCTGCGTTGAACTCTTGCTCGGTGGCGGTGCCGATGAGCAGGTTGCCCGTGACGCTTTCTTCTGTTCCCGTCACGTTAGCTTGATATTCAACGGTGGTGTTGGGCGTGCCCTGCAGGATGAAGCCCGTCTGCTTGGGGATTATCTTGCCTGCACCGAACGCTTTCACCACAGCTTGGTCGGGAATTATCTTGCTTCCACTTGGGTTGATGCCCGTGATGATATACGCCGTGCAGCCCGCGGGTACTTTAAAGTTCTCGTTCTCCAAGTAATAGGATGTGTAGCCGGCAGAGCCGACCTTAACCTCCTCGCGGAACTTGTCGCTGTAAGCCGACCAATTGATGGCAGCCTTGTATGCGGTACTACAATCTACGGGAACAAAGATTTCGAGGGTAGATTGGGTGCCGAACGTGTTCTCGCCGAGGATGAAAGGCGTAGTGTGCAGAACGTCCACTCGCTGCTTGATGTCGTAAACTTCCTTACCCATCTGCTCGATCGTGGGCGGAACGCTAAAATTATCAAGCGGTAATCCTTGCCCACCTTCTCTTATACTGAAAGGCTCGTCGCCGATGATGCGTATCGTCGGAGGTAAAACGCTCACTTCTTTGATATAATTCACGGGATCTGTGGCATATTGGTGCGCAATAAACGACCAACTTCCAATCTCCTCAATCTTCGACTGTGCTAAACCGTGAATGCGTTTTCGAGTAAATGCTTCGCCTGACAATCCGAGGCGTTCAATCTCCTTTACATTGGGCGAAATCCATACTTCTTCTATTGTAGCGTGGTTTAACCAGGATTGTGGGATAACTTCTAAGTTTTCTGGCGTGCAAAGGTGCCTTACTGTTCCGCCATAGATAAAATTTCCTTCAGACTTCCTAATCGATGCGGGGAAGTTAATCGAGTCTACTTGAGTATTATTAAATGCACTACCCAAGAAAGTTACTTGATAGGTCTTGCCACCATATTCAACGGCTGAGGGAATTACGATAGGCTTGTCAGAGGGGTACTTTATTCCGTCTGCTGGATAAATAAATGCAACTTCATCAACAGAAGCATCATAGGACTTTTGATAGGAGGAAGAGCCTTCTAAGATCTCGAACCAAAGCTTAACGTTATGTTCACCGGTAACGCTGAACTTAGTCTGTGCCTTACTTGCCACAAGTGTGAAAAAGCAAACAAAGAGTAATAGAAATCTTTTCATACTGATTGTTATTTTATTTACTGAATACATACATAAAAATCATCGTTATTTGCCTCTTGCGCGGCTTGGCAAAAGGGTACGAAAAAGCGAACAAAGGGAACTCTTACGAGCCCTTTGCTGATGGGGGTTACGACACGCTTCACGCGCGCGTAAGCGAAAGTGAAAAATGTGTAGTTAGACGCTAGGTGCGAATGTGTGTGTGTGTGTGTGTGTGTGTGTGTGTGTGTGTGTGTGTGTTAGCAAATTATTTGGAACC
>NZ_BAKH01000025.1 GCF_000614105.1 Prevotella micans DSM 21469 = JCM 16134 | reverse complement strand
TCAATTTTTCTGCATGAATTGGAATGGTTCGGAAAGTAGCACACACACACACACACACACACACACACACACACACACACACACACACACACACAGGCATCTAGCCTCACCTAACTTATTTTACGCGCGCGTATAAGTTACGCAAATACTTTAAACAACAATACTCCAGCGAGATTTGTTGTTCATTTGTCGTACCCTTTTGCGAGCCATGTAAGGAAGAGATAACGGAATAATATTCACTTAAAAAATAATCGAAAAATGAACAAAACAGATTTTAGGAAGCGCGCCTACACCGCACCCTGGTATATGGCAATAGAAACCGAAGTAGAATTCTTTATGCTTGCAAGCAATTCAAAAGTGCACCTTGTTTAGAATAACATTACAAAATATAAAACGAATAATAAATGAAAAAGAAACATTATGTACGTCCACAATCTAATGTTGTGGTGATGGAAGTTGAAAGTATGATTTGCAAGAGCATGTATTCTGGATACATGGGTCGTGAGAATTGGAAAAATGAAGAATCTTTTGTAGGTGGAAATGGCTTTGTTGGCCCCGAAAGCGGAATGGCACCTGTAAAAGAAAACAGCTTCTTTGAAGAAGATGAAGAATGATTATTAGAATAGAAACCAAAAGAATAAAGACAATGACTATAATCAGATTATCATTACTTATTGCTTTAGTAGGTATATTGTCGGCTTGCTCTAATAAGGAAAATATTGAGGAGCCAAACAACAATAGTGATAAGCCACGTGAAGTAGCCGTGAATGTTCAATTCCAAGATTACGGCGAAGAAGAAGTGATAAACTCTAGAACAGGCAAACAAGCTTCTCTCGACACTCTTTTCCAAGAGGCTAAAGACCTGGGTAATGGCATCACGGCAGTTGTTACGATGCATAAAGACACAGTAAAACCTTCTCCGAAAACACGTGCAGGTGGCGCAGACGAGGAAACATGTACGCTCGTTGTATTTAAAGGTAGCACAGTTATGGGAGAAGTCTCCGGCAAAACTAATCGTTCGGGTAGTTTTATAACAGGTCCCTCTGGGAATATTGTGAAACTAATATTGCCGCCAGATACTTATAAACTTGTATGCTACAATGATAAGATAACACGTAACGGAACAAAGTTCACTGTAAAAAGAGATGCTAACTTGGAGGATGCTTATATGGGAGTTAATAACAACTTCGAATTAAAACCTGTTGCGCCGGGCGATCCATTTGAATATCAATATGCTTCTATGTCCTTGAGTCATGTATGCTCGAGAGTTCGTTTCGGAATAATATCTTATTATGATATGGCGGCCTCCGACATGACGGTTTCTGGACAAACCTCGGCTGATATGCCTAAGAGTTCAAGCTTTGACATTACTACTGAACAATGGTCGACCGAAGAGGGAGATGGTGACGGATATAATTGGCCTTATCCTGCTGAGCGCTGTGGTGTTGATGAAATGGCTTCTCATTATAGTAATAATTATCAGCTCTTCCTCCCTTCTACACAATTATCTAACTCAAGGTTACTTTTAATAGTGGTAATACATATAAAAGGAATCTTTCAGGAGTTACATTCAATTTGCAGACCAATAAAAAGCTTGAATTGAATGGACAGTATAGAGTGGACTTATTCTTGTTGTATAACTTTCTTTATCTCTATAGCGATGGCTCTGTAGGCTATCCAAAAGAAGCTAAGGTTGCAGGAGGTTCTAAAATACCGATAGCTGTTGTTATAAGTCAAAGCCAACGTCTTGCAATAGGATTAAAGGCTCTAAATAGGGGCTGTACATTTTCTGAATCAAGATCTCCTTATTCTAGTACTGAAGCAAATCATACAGACTACACTACTGTTGCTAGTGCTGCAACTGATATGAACGGTTATGAATGGACTTATGGAAATAGCATTAATGGCTTCGGAGTAAAGGCCTATAATAGCAATTTTCCTGCTTTCTTTGAATGTGGGAAATACACCGCACCAAGTTATTATATAGACGAGAATAAGAATGCAGTAAATACTACAATACCATTGACTAATAACTTAGTTGGTAAGAAATGGCATTTAGGCAGTTTAGGTGAATGGACTTATGCTTACCGAGTACTTGGCCAGGGTACTGATAGCTGGAACTCTACAACAGATTCTCAAAATGTTGCATGGGATGCACAATTCTTTTATTCAGCTTTTAGGCAGATGGGATTCCTAAACAGTTATTATACATACACCTACAATGCTATTCCGACAAGTACTGAATATGATTTCATGCACAATTGGCAATTGGGATTTTACGAAGATCATATAGAAGTTCGCTCACACTTTAAAGAGTGGGGATATGGCTTCTTCCCATTCATCCGCTATTAAAAAATCCGAAGTGGTTCGTCTCAATTTTAATGTGTGATAATGATATCCTACGGCGTGGAGATTATGCCAACCGATGGTGAGCATAGAATCTATTCCGTAAAATCGATTTTGCAGGTTGCAGAAACGAAAAAACCTTCGGTGGGAAGCCTTCTGCAACCTGCAAAACGTTCCCGACAGAGGTGATATCGATTTTGTAGGCTTACAATTGCTCCACACCGACGGTTTTTCGTTTCTGCAACCTGCAAAACGTTCCCGACGGAGGTAATATCGATTTTGTAACGGTGCAAAACGTTCCCACCGAAGGTGATATCGATTTTGTAGGCCTACAATCGCTCCACACCGACGGTGATGTTCATTTTGCAGGTTGCAGATTGCTCAAAACAGAGGTGATATTGATTTTGCAGACTTACAATCACTTCGCGCCGATGTTTTTTTCATCTCTGCAACCTGCAAATCGTATCACGACAACGAGAATGATGATTTCAACAAAATATTAATCCAAAAATTTAAATTTATGGTTACTACCCAGGTCAAAATCAAGGCGATGAGCGTCGGTCGCTTCAACAACACGGCGCACGCAAAGTTTCATCAAACGCAGTACGACCTCATCTCGAAGGCCGATTTGCCGAAAATCAACGTGTCGCCCGACATGCTCAAAGAGTGGAAGGATGCCATCGAAGTCGAGGTCGAGATTACTCGGCAGGCACAGGCGTCGGTAATCACCAGGGAGATGCTCGATAAAGACCGCGAGCGCGACGAGGCGCTGAACAATCTCTTCGGAATCATCCGCGCACAGCGTTATTCTCACGTTGGGGCCATCAGGAAGGCCGCCGATAAGTTGTCGGTTGAGCTTAAACCCTATTTCGGAATCCAAAAGGAGGTGAACGAGGACGAAACGGGACTGATTCGTGGAATGGAAAAAGACCTTACCCGGCTCATGCCCGAGGTTACGGCGCTCGGACTGACTGATATTCTTCATCATCTTCACGACAAGAACGAGGAGTACGAACAGCTAATTGTGTCGCGCCGAAAAGCTGGCGATATGCTGAATTTGCCCGATACGAAGGTTGCTCGCCAAAACACCGAGCGTATTTTCGAGGCTATTTGTCAGTGCATTCAGGCCAGTTATCTGATTTCGCCTGTGGATGCCGACCGTCAGTTTATTTCCGACCTTGTTACGGCAATGAATCACGTTTCCTCCGATTTTCGCGAAACCTTCAATAAGATTCAGGCACAAAGAAAGTCGGCCAAAAAGAAGAAAGAAGGCGACGATAAGAACCCCTCCGACCCTAAAAAGCCCGGCGATGATGGTAAAAAGCCTGACGACGGTAAGAAGCCCGACAATGGCAAGAAGCCCGGCGAGGGCGATACCCCGAAACCCGGTCGCGAAGAAGACCCCGGCGAAGACCAGGTATAAGGGTTCGGTTTCCTCTCTTGAACTCGAATCCGGGAAGAAAAGAAATATCGTTTATATAATCATTAAGACCTGCATCCGTCATGACGACGCGTGCAGGTCGACCGTTTTTATATATACATGTGCTCGGTTTAAGAGAAATTATCCTGCCCCTTGACGGGCAATTGGATATACACTCCCACTCGGCCAATAGGCCGCATGTAGGGACAGACCCCGTGTCTGTCCGATACCCACTCCAATTCGGTCTACCGACCGCATAACAATATTTTCGCGCCTGCTTTGTGGTTTGGTCTTTATACCGTCCTTGTCGGACGGGGCGCGGACAGACACGGGGTCTGTCCCTACATGCGGCCTATCGGCCGAGTTGGCATTGATTGGATTGATGGAGGTCTGCGATAGGGATAATTCTCACGAATCCAAGGAGAGTCCTCATGAATCCGGGAAGACTTCTCAATGGAGTCTGAAGAATACTATTTGTAAAACAATAACTGCTATCGAATAAATCATTCGATAGCAGTTATTATTAGGATTGAGGATGGGTTATTTTATGTTGCTAACCCAGGAGAACAGTCGGCTCCATCTAATGCCTCCGATACCTTTGCGGTCAGGGTCGCTCGACCACCAGATGAAAAGAGGTTTACCGACTATATGGTCTTCGGGAACGAATCCCCAATAGCGGCTGTCGGCCGAGTTGTGACGGTTGTCGCCCATCATCCAATAATAGTCGAGTTGGAAGGTGTATTTGTTGGTTTGTTTGCCGTTGATGAAGATTTTGTCGCCTTTAACTCTGAGGGTGTTCTTTTCGTAGACTTTGATGCACCGCTCGTATATCGGGAGGTTGGCTAGTGTGAGATTTATTGTTTTTCCTTTTTGCGGAATCCACACTGGTCCGTAATTATCGCGAGTCCATGGGGTGAATGCGTTGAGGGGATAGTTGGGACCGCTGTAAATGTCTTTGTCGGTAACGACACGAATATTTTTCACTATTCCGCGACTTTTGAGTTGTACGGCGGTGCTGGCGGTGAGTGGCAGATAACCGTCGAACTGCTGCAGAATTTGGTCGTTGAGAATGTATCCGTGGTCTACGTCGTAGCCGTGTAGCCGTGTTAGGCTTTGGATATCTTCAACGCTTATACCGAGTTCTTTCCGCAGGTCGTCGAAGCGTTCGCCTAGCAAGTCGGCAGCCGATATATTGTTGAGTTTTACTAGGTAGGTGTACTGCACTTCTTGCGGTTCTTTATTTGGTTTCCCGTTGATGAACACGATACGATTTTTGATTTGCAGAGTTTGTCCAGGTAGTCCGACACATCGTTTCACATAGTTTTCGCGGCGGTCGGTTGGTCGCCAGTCTAACACCCCGTATATTCCTGAATTATCGACAATGAATTTTCGTCCGGTCTCATAGGCTTTGGTATAGAATGCGCGCTGTTGCTGTAGGTTCATGCTTTTGAGATTTATGCCGGGCGTTTGTTGTGCAAGGATGTTTTCGCCGGTGGTGTAGGCAAATTGATAATAATCTTGTCCTTGATAGGCTGGTTCGCTCATTATGGTATCGCCTGCGGGGAAGTTAAAAACTACGATATCGTTGGGTTCAACCTTTCCGAGTCCTTTGACGCGTCTATAATCCCAGTGTGGCCATGAAATGTAGCTTTTGCAGTTGAGTATGGGCATTGTGTGCTGCGTGAGCGGCATTGTGAGCGGTGTTTCGGGAATACGCGGACCGTAGCTCACTTTTGATACGAAAAGATAATCGCCTGTGAGTAGCGATTTTTCTAGGGATGATGATGGGATGACATAGTTCTGGAAAAAGAATAAGTTGATGAAATAGACAGCTACTAGTGCGAACACAAGCGCATCTACCCATCCCATGATGAAGCGTATTGGACCTTCAGAATTTTTCCACCACTGCCATTTGATTTTCTTCGTGATATAGACGTCGAAGATGAATGGCAATACTAGAAGTCCCCACCAACTCTTGACCCATAGGAGGAAAAGAAGATAGAGGACAGCTACTGTTATGAACTTGGCCCACTGTTTCCGTGGGTTGAGTTTTGCTTTTTCTTTGTCGATCATTACTTATTGTTCTTTGCTGAAATCAAACATATCGTTGATGGTGAGCAGGCCTTTGTGGGTCTGTGTATATTCGGCTGCCAAGACGGCTCCAAGGGCGAATCCTTCGCGGTTGAAGGCTTCGTGTGTGATTGTGATTTTGTCGGCTTCCGAATTGTAGCTTATTGTGTGCGTACCAGGTACCTCTCCTTGGCGTATGGATGAGATTGGTAGTTCGTTTTCTGTAGCTTTATCTTGCGACTTTATCCATTTATCTTTTCGATCTAAATGTGCGATAATGTCTTCGGCTAGGGTAATTGCAGTTCCCGATGGAGCATCGAGTTTGTGGATGTGATGGATTTCTTCGAGCTCGACAGCATATTGTGGGAAGCGGTTCATAATCTCAGCCAAGCGTTTGTTTATGCTAGAGAAGATGGCCATGCCTATCGAGAAATTGCTTGCCCAGAAAAGAGTTTGTCCTCCTTCGTTACAAAGTTTTTCAACATCAGCCTTGTGTTCGTGCATCCATCCCGTTGAACCGCTAACAACTTTCACGTTGTGTTTGAAGGCTTTCAGATAGTTGTCGTAGGCAGAAGCGGGATTTGTGAACTCTATAGCAACATCTGCGGAAGAGAATTCGGACGATTCGAAACATTCTTGATTGTCAACGTCTATACGACAAACAATCTCATGACCGCGAGCAATAGCAATTTGCTCTATCATGCGGCCCATCTTTCCATAGCCTATTAATGCTATTTTCATATTTCTTTATCTTAGGCGGCAGCTGCAATCCATTCGTATATGTAGCTGCACACACCGAACAGAATTATGCCCGAAGTGCAAATGGCCAAGGCGAACTTTGTATTGTTGTCGCTTTTGAAAGTCGGCAGGGGTGCATCGGAATGTTTGATGTACATGGCTTTTACAATCTTCAGATAATAGTAGAGTGAAACTACTGTATTTATCAATGCGATAAATACAACTGCATAGGCCCATACACCCATTTTAGTGTTGATATCAGCACCGTTCACACCTGCCATGAATACAAAGAATTTCGAGAACATGCCGGCAAATGGCGGTATGCCACCTAGGGAGAACATCGCGATAGTCATTAGGAAGCTCAACTTAGGATTAGTCTTGTAGAAACCGTTGTAATCGTCAATCTCAGTCTTCCCATTATTGTTTTGCTCAACCACTGAAATTATGGTGAACACGGCCATGTTGGCAACGATGTATATCAGTACATAATAGCTTAAACTGCTCACGGAATTTGTCCAGTCGTTGCCGATAGCAGAGAGCATGATGTATCCAGCCTGTGAAATGGAACTAAAAGCCATGAATCGTTTTAACTCGTTCTGACGGATAGCAAACAGATTGGCAATGGTTATGGATAGCACAATAACTATCATCATCATAACGTGCCAATATTCAACCATACTACTAAACACATGGAAAAGAATGCTTAGAAGCGTGAAGGCTGCAGCACCTTTCGAAATAATACTTAGATAACCGGTTACGGTTGTAGGTGCACCTTGATATGTGTCGGCTGTCCAGAAATGGAACGGAACAAGAGATATTTTGAAACCTAGTCCGCTGAAGAAGAAAACAAGTCCTGCAATTGTTAGCGGATTAGCATTGATGTTAGCAGCTATATCTTCGAAATAAAGAGTTCCGCAAGCACCATAAAGGAAACTTATTCCATAAAGCATCACCCCACTAGAGAAAGTCGCTGTGAGGATAAATTTTGCCGCACCTTCGGCAGAGTTTTTACTGTGTTTGTCGAAAGCAACGGCACATGCCAATGGTACTGATGCCATTTCGAGCCCAAGGAAAAACATTAGGAAATTGCCGGCGCTCATCATTGCAAACATTCCGAGCAAAGTGGAAACTATGAGCATATAAAATTCACCCTCTTTGCCGCTCTTTTCTGCCCATACACGACTTTGAAGCACGACGATGAATGTTCCCATAGACAAAATGGCTTTCATAATGTTAACCGAAGATGTCGTTACATACATTCCTTCAAACGCATTCTCGCTACTAGTGATGGTCAGGCATAGAATTGTGTTTATAAAGAGCAAAACACAAGCTAGTGGGTTAAACCACTTACGGCTTTCTTTCTTTGCTGTTACGAAATCAGAAACGAATAAGATTATCAGGATAGCGACAAGACTCGCCTCTGGAATCATTTTTAAGAAATCATTATAATTCATTTCATCGGACTTTTAAAGGTTTCCCAATGTTGGGGCAAAAGCTATGATGTGATTGAAGATGGGAGCAACGGCATCTATTATTATGTTTTCGAAAAATAATGGAGCCATACCCAGACCAGCGACACAGAATATCAGGGCACCAATAGAGAATCGCTCATCCCATGTTGCATCGTGGAGCTCATTGAATTTCTTGTTTGGAATTGTTTGGAAAAGAATCTTTCCCACAACGCGGAGAATATAAACTGCTGTTACGACAATAGAAGTACAGGCAATAATGGTCGCTACACGATGGAACATACCAGCATTCTCGAACGAGCCTACAAATATGGTCATCTCTGCTATGAAACCCGAGAAGCCAGGCAGACCAAGATTGGCTAATCCTGCGACAACATAAGCAACTGCTAGGAAAGGAACAACTTTCATCAACCCTCCAAGATAACGCACGTCACGTGTTCCAGCACGATGATAAATCATACCAATTACAGCAAAGAAAAGGGCTGTCATCAAACCATGCGACAACATCTGAAGGATGGCTCCTGTTATTGCTGTTTGGGTTGTCATTACTAGTGCAAAAAGCACCATGCCGCAATGGGAAACCGAAGAGTAAGCATTTATATATTTCAAATCAGTTTGAACACAAGCCGAAAGTGCACCATATACAACAGAAATACAAGTCAGTACTAAGAATATTGGGGCCCACATGTTGAGTGCTTCGGGCATAAGAAACATTGCTATACGCAAGCATCCATATCCTCCAAGTTTCATTAGTACACCTGCATGCAACATAGAAACGGCCGTGGGCGCAGAGGCATGACCGTCAGGTGACCATGTGTGGAATGGGAAAAGAGCTCCAAGTACCCCAAATCCGATAAATACAAACGGGAAGAATATATTTTGTGCTGTTTTCGACATTGTGTGCATACGAGCAAGCTCAGACACATCCATAGTTGTTGCACCACTGAAATAATATATTCCAAGAATACCCAGAATCAATAATGCTGAGCCACCCATAAGCATTAGAGTTAGCTTCATTGCGGAATATTCCTTGGCTCCGGTCCCCCATACTCCAATCAATAAATACATCGGTATAAGTGCAACCTCGTAGAACATGAACATCGTGAACATGTCTGTAGAAATGAAGAATCCGAAAACTCCCGATGCTAAAAGAACAAACCAAAGGAAATATTCTTTCTTCATAGGTTCCAGTTGCCAACTGGCAAAGGTACCTGTGAAAACAATGATGGCTGATAGAAGTATCATTACAACAGAAATACCATCGACTCCTACAGAGAATGCTATGTTTAAAGGCTTGAACCACATTATTGAATTAGCCAAAAGCATATCTGTTGTATTACCTAGATTCCGTTGCTGAACGAAATAAACGGTTAGCCAAATTGCACTAGCTAACAGTACTGTTGAACCAGCTACCATCACACCCCGTACCTGATTGTCATTTTTAGCAACCCAAAGGCCAAACAACATCAGAATGGGTATTATTACGAAAATTGTCAATATCCAACTCATTTCTTTAAATCAAGCAAAGTAATACTAATGTCAAAGCTACAGTTCCCGTAATGAACCATACAGCATAATGCGAACGTCACCGCTCTGCCACGGGCGGATGCTTTCACCGGCTTCTTGTGTCCCCCATGCTAAGAAATTAAAAGTGCCGTCAATTACATGGCGGTCAAACCAAGCTATAGGTATAGAAAAGCAACGGAACACAATCCTATGTGTAACGAACTGCCATATATCGTCAATATAAAATCTGTTTAATGCTGCTTTGTGTAGTGCAGGCATGCGTTTAGCCAGTATGTTTGGAATAGGATTATGTTTCGGCAGATACATCCATGTAGCTAATCCAATACCAATAGCTGCAGCTAGAAGACTGAACCATGCAACACTTGAGAAGTGAAAATGCTGCAAATGAATCTCTGCACTTTTACCAGTTGCAGATATGAAATGTCCGAAAGGAATCCATCCGGCAAATATTGAGATTATTGCAAGAAAGACAAGCGGCCCCCACATTATAAAAGGTACTTCTTGTGGACGACGGCGATGTTCCGGATCTTGTTCATAATAAGATTCACCCCAAAAGATTACATAATAAAGCCGGAACATATAGAATGCTGTCATACCTGAAACCAGGGTCATGAACCAACCGAGGAATGGGGAGAATTTAAAACAAGCCGATACGATTTCATCCTTAGAGAAGAAACCTGCTAGAGGCCACACTCCACTTATTGCAATACAACCTATTAGGAAACATATATTCGTAATGGGCATATACTTGTGAAGCCCTCCCATATATTCTTTGAAATTGCTGCCTATAATAACTATAATAGCACCTGAGCAAAGGAACAAAAGGGCTTTGAACATTGCATGAGTAAACAAATGGAACATTGAGGCCATATATCCTAGTCCACCATCCTCATTGTCAATAGCAAAACAAACTCCTAATGCAACTAGCATATAAGCTATTTGTGAAATTGTTGAGAATGCAAGCCCTCGTTTTATATCACGCTGGCAACAAGCAACAGCAGCTGCATAGAAAGCCGTAAAAGCTGCAATATAGGCAATCCAATGAAGTTGTTCTGTAGCACCAAACTTTATGTATATTGGGAAAAGACTTGCCACTTGATATACTCCTGCTACAACCATTGTGGCTGCGTGAATTAAAGCTGATACAGGAGTTGGCCCTTCCATAGCATCAGGCAGCCAAATATGAAGTGGGAACATTGCTGATTTACCGGCTCCTCCAATAAACATCAGGAATAAAGCAGTAGGTATAGCCCATGCGATAGTCGGGTCACTGGCTATTGTCGATAATTTATCAGTTAATTCGAGACTCGTGCTTAGATCATAATTGAAAGTTCCAACATAGAAACTAAAAAACAGAATGCCAATTAGGAAAAACAAATCTGCAAAACGAGTCACTATAAAAGCTTTTTTGCTTGCATGAACAGCTGTGTGTTTCGGATAATAGAAACCTATTAGAAGATAGGAACAAACTCCCACTAGCTCCCAAAAAAGATACATCTGGAAAATGTTAGTCGCAACTACAAGTCCTAACATCGACATCGTGAACAGAGATAGATATGCATAGAACCGTTGGAAACCTTTCTCATATTCTTCAAACTTGTACTTCTCATCCCTTTCAGCCATATAGCCAAATGAATATAAATGAACCATGAAACTAACAGTTGTGATAACTATTAGCATCATAACACTAATGGGGGAAAGACGGAATCCAATATTAAAGGTGAGCAATTCTGTGAATTTCAACCAGGTTATATTGAATACAGTGACTGTAGGATATAATCCGTTAGAAAGTCTGCCATCCACAACATTGAATACTTGTCCCATAGCAGAATATTCACCCGTATAGAAGAAATAATGATAGGCTGTATAAAGACTAAGCAAGAATAAAGTTCCTAATACTGTGGAGCCGATAATACCAGCTATTTTAGGAGGCATCTTCATTCCAAACAATCCCAGTATCACGGCACTGAGAAATGGAAGTAGAAGTACTAGAAATGCGTAATCGAACATAATGTCTCTTTATAATTTCATATTTTCAATACTATTTACCTGGTCACTATTGAAATGACGATAAACATTAATGATAATCGCAAGTGCAACAGCAGACTCAGCAGCGCTAACTCCTATAGAAAAGAGCGTGAAAAACATACCCTCATATCCATTTGGAAAAAGCATTCTGTTGAAAGCTGCGAAATTTATATCCACACTGTTGAGAATCAATTCAACTGAGATTAACATAGCTATTAAATTACGCCTTGTAATGAATCCAAAGACGCCTATAAAAAATAGTAACCCGCTAAGTATAAAGAAGTATTCTACTGGTATCATTTTTCTTCCCTCTTTTTATTGATATTCAGAATAACCAAACCACCGATTATACATGCCAATAGAAAAATAGAAATAAACTCGAATGGTAAAACATATCCATATTTCTCAGGGCTCATCAATGTATTTCCTACAATATCCATCGACAACTCTCCAGAAGAAGTTGCTGTAGAGAGTGTCTCTTTAATGAATTTATTCTTCAAAAGAATAAATACTACTGTCGAAAGACCAATTAGAGAGGTAATAGCTGCAACAACACTGCGTTTACTGCTCCAACGTTCGGATAATCCTTGAAGAGTGCGTTTATTAACGAGATGTATTGCAAAAATATACATCATCGTTATACCTCCAGCATAGATACTTATTTGTGTCGCTCCTAAAAACGTATAATCCAAAATGAAATAAATACCAGCCACTCCAAACAAAACGAATAACAAGGCTGTTGCGGCTCTCATGATACGTTTTGTAGATACGCAAAATATAGCCGCCACCAGTATAATTACTGCAAGAATTGTAAACATTATCAACTTCGCCATACTCTTATATCATCTATTTATTTTGTTTTGGTGCCAGTGTTGAAAGTTCCAATTTCCCAATTTGCTCCACCTTCTATAACTTCGGGAAGAGAACCTCCTCGATAAACTTCCTTATCTAAGTGCAGTATTAACCTTGAACGATCGAATACAGCATTCTCAAAGTCATTCGTAAATTCTATAGCATCAAAATTGCAAGCATTAACACACAACTCGCAAAACATACAATCTCCCAAGTCGTATTCGTAATCTATAAGCTGGCGTTTCTTCTTTCCAGTTTCAGGATCAGTTATCATTTCATGCATTATCCTAATCGTTCCATTAGGACAAGCTTTCTCGCACATCAAACAAGCGACGCATTTATAATTTTCATTCTCATCGCGTTTGAACACTAAACGTCCGCGATGACGCTTGGCTATATGAAGTGTTGTCTTACGATTTTCCGGGTATTGCTCTGTAGATTTAGAAGTAAAGAACTCTTTTATGGTTGTTTTAAGACCAATAGATAAAGTCTTTAAAGCTTCTCTGACCTCGCCGAAATATGATAGTTTATTTTCCATTAGAATATGAAATTCTTATTAGAACATAAATTTTAGACTATAGTAAAAGTCCAATTGAATGCAACACAAATTGTCATCAGTACTAGGATTATAAGACTTAAAGGCATTAGAAATTTCCATTCTAGATTTAATATCTGGTCTACACGTAGACGCGGAAAAGTCCATCTTATCCACATTAGCAAGAACACCACAAAAAAGGTTTTACCCAAGAACCACAATATACCGGGAATATAATTCATGACAGTATCAAAGCCTTCAATCCCTATATTTATAGGTGCCCAACCTCCTAGAAAAACAGTTGCAGCCAATCCTGATACAACAAAAAGATTTAGGTATTCAGCTAAATAATAGAAACCAAATCCCATACCACTATATTCTGTGTGATAACCGGCTGTAAGTTCACTTTCTGCTTCTGCAAGGTCAAAAGGTCCACGATTAGCTTCTGCATTACCTGCTACACAAAAAACAATGAAAGCTAATACAGCTGGAATATGTCCTTGAAAAATCAACCATTGCCATGGTCCGGTCTGTGCTTCGACAATACCTGATATCTGCATAGTTCCTGTGAGAATTACAGCAGAAATAATGCAAAGCCCTAGAGACAACTCGTAAGAAATCATTTGCACAGCTCCACGCATAGCAGACAATACTGAATATTTGTTGTTACTTGCCCAACCGGCTATGAAGATTCCCACTACCCCTATAGAACTTATTGCTGTTACTAGGAATATGCCTACATTAAAGTCTAATATTTCAGCCCCTTTATTCCAAGGAAGGAAAGAAAATGTTCCTACAGAAGCTACGATTACTAAAAATGGTGCAAGATAATAGAGTAATTTATCTGCCTTATCAACAACAAAAATTTCTTTCACTAGCATCTTTAGAACATCAGCCAAAACTTGAAGTGTTCCCCACCAGCCCACTCTAACTGGCCCGATACGACATTGAAAATATGCACACACCTTTCGTTCCATAAAAATGAGAACAATGGCCAGCAACGCATAAGCTAACAATATTGCAAGTCCCACGAGTACGCATTCGATTAGAATGACCCAAAAGTCACCTAACCCACAGGTCACTCTAAGCAAATTGTCGAACCATTTCGCAACTATACTAAAATCGAACATTGTATGATTTTGATTCTTAATACATATAATTTATATGACGACTAACGGTCGATGTCTGGAATAACAAAGTCGAGAGCAGCGCCTGTGGTTACAAGGTCTGCTATTTTTTGACCGCGAAGCATTTTATCCATAGCTCCAACCAATGTTAAACCCATTGGACGGAATTTCATACGATAGGCGCTCTTATCTCCACGTGAATCCAGATAGACACCAAATTCTCCACTTGCTCCTTCTACAGAGAAGTACCATTGCCCCTCGGGAACTTTAATTATTGGTTTCTGTTTCAAATAGAATTCGCCGGTTGGAATGTTATCTATTAGTTGTTCTATGATATTCAGGCTTTGGTAGATCTCTTGAATATGACAATAGTATCTGTCCATCGAATCGCCATGCGTGAGGGTTATCTCCTCGAAATCAACTTTATCGTATACAGCATAAGGATGGTATTTACGCACGTCGTTCTTCCATCCGCTTGCACGGCCGGCTGGTCCCGTCACACCATAGTTTATGCAGTCTGCTTCGTTCATTGTACCAATTCCTTCGAAGCGTTTATGCGTTATTACATTATCACCGAATACGTCAAGATATTCCTGTACCATCGGACGAAGATATTTGCACAACTGCTTCACATTTGAAACGAAGTTAGGATCAATGTCAGCTTGCAAGCCTCCTATTCTGTAATAGTTTTGAATTAATCGACCACCAGTTGTTTCTTCCATCACGTTCAAAACATGTTCGCGGTCTCTCATACCATATAGGAAAGCTGTGAGTGCCCCCAAATCTTGTGCGCAACAAGCTGTATATAATAGGTGATTGTCTATCCTTTGGAGCTCGTCCATAATCGTTCGGATATACATAATCCTATCCGAAAGTTCAATTCCCATCCCTTCTTCAATCACTCCAACCAAAGCGTGGCGATGCATCATTGCCGATAGATAGTTCATTCTGTCTGTCAGTGCAAGTGTTTGAGGATAGGTGAAATTTTCGCAAAGCTTTTCTATACCGCGATGTATATATCCCAAATGTGGATAGATATGTTTCACCGTTTCGCCGTCGAGAATTGTCTGTAAACGAAGTACACCATGCGTTGAAGGATGTTGCGGACCAATGTTAACTACAAAGTCATCGTCGGTAAACAATGAGTGCGAGACTGATTTTAGGTCGCCACTATCGGTTAAATACCACTCAGTTGTCGTGTCGATTTCTATATCATCCTCGGTTGAATACATATTCCTTTCAGGATCCATGTTGAAATCCTTACGTAAAGGATAACCCGAGAAATCGTTTCTAAGAAACAAACGACGCATGTCTGGATGGCCAAGAAATTTTATGCCAAAGAAATCGAACACTTCACGTTCCAACAAATCTGCATCAGCATAGTTTGCTTACAGTGGGAATAACATACTCCGTTCCAACCGTTTTGGCTAATTGTTTAACTGAGCAACGTTCGTGCGTATTTGTATTCTCCAGAATATAAATACATCCTAGCCCTTCGTCTGTTCCAAAATCTTCACCTACAATAGTTACAAGGTAGTCGAAATGCTTTTCATTCTTTAGTTCCTCCATTTCACTGGAGAAAGATTCAAAACCGAATTCTTTATTGTCTAGCTTCATTTTTCAATTACCTTATTCTTGGTTAGCTGTAGCTTCGTTTGTTTCAGTTTTTGCCGATTTATCTAGAGCGTCGATTTCTTTTCCCAGTTTGTTAACATCCTCTGTTGTAACCGGTTTATTCACAACAATAGTATCTTTCTTTTCTGCGATAGCTGCAGCTGGTTTAGCTTCCACGGGGCGAACCGGTTTGGGGGCCGGTTTCTTTGCTTCACTCCATGCCTTTTCCCTCGCTTCTTTTATTTCTTCGGGAGAGATACCCAATTTTTCTTTAAAAATCAAGGTTTGATTACTCTTACCGAGTTCACGCTCTTCTTTGGTTTGTTTGTGATTTACACCGCCGAAGAATTTTTCAATCTTCACTTTGCGTTGAAGCTGCATCATGCCATAGATAATGGCTTCGGGACGAGGCGGACAGCCGGGAATAAAAACATCAACTGGAATAATCTCGTCTATTCCCCGCATAACATGATAGCTGTCCTTGAACGGACCGCCAGAAATGGCACATCCGCCCACAGCTATAACGTATTTCGGCTCGGCCATCTCATCATAAAGGCGCTTTAATGCGGGGGCCATTTTATTTGTGATTGTTCCGGCACACATAATAAGGTCTGCCTGACGAGGAGAGTTTCTCGTAACCTCAAATCCGAACCGCGAAAAGTCATATCTGGCGCATCCCACCGACATGAATTCAATGCCGCAACATGAAGTTGCGAAAGTGAGCGACCAAAGAGAATTGCTTCGGCCCCAATTTATGAGTTGATCTAAGTTGCCCAACACGAGGTTAGTACCTCCATCGTTGAGCTTTTCGGCCATATCTCTAAGAGTATCATTATCTTTCCATTCTTCGTATGGAAAGGCTTTTATTTTGGGCTTTCTCATTTCCATTCAAGAGCTCCTTTTCGCCAGGCGTATGCCAGGCCAAAAACTAAAACCATCATAAAGAATCCGATTGTTCCAAGTGCCAATGGCCCAAAAGACTTTACAGCCACTGCCCAAGGATAAAGAAAAACCGTTTCTACATCGAACATCAGAAAAAGAATGGCAAATAGATAATAACCAACATTCATTGGCAGCCATGAGCTGCCATGCGTAGGAATACCGCACTCGAATGGTTCGCCTTTTACTTTGTTGTACGACCGCGGCCCTATCAGTTTTGCTATAGAATAAGCAGCTATAACCAAAAAGGCAGCCGTCATTAAAACGGCGACAAAAAGTGTGAAATACATAAACTTATTCAGTTATTGTTTTTATTGTTCGCTTCATGTGTTTTCGTGATATGTCGAAACGCATGCAAAGATAAGAATTAATTCCACAACGATGCAAAGCATATAAGATATTCTGCCAACTCTACTTTGCAAAGTAGGCTTATATGTATTAAGTAGGAAAGCAACCAGCTGACAAGCGGAGGTTTATAAAAATGCGGATATTTTTTTACTCGCCTTGCTTGTGTGAAACGATATGTTGTATCTTTGCCGACGTTATGCAGATTCAAACAGAAAAGAATATATATAAAGGTGTAATTGGGATTCGGGGGAATTTCGTTTCTCTCGAATCTTTTAACGCTTTATTCTTGGCAGGTTTAAAGAATTTGCTAACACACACACACACACACACACACACACACACACACACACACACACACACACACACACACAGGAACCTAGCCTCCAGTAATACAAAATTTTCTTTTGCTTACGCGCGCGCGAAGCGTGTCGTAAACTCAATAAACAATAGGACTCCAGCGAGTTTTGTTGTTCGATTTGTTGTGCCTTGTTTTCAGAATTTATCGATGGGAATAAGGTTTCTATAAGCATTGATTTTTAAGGATAATATATAGCACATAACAAAAAACAGTTAAGATGAAAAGATTGGTATTTATTTTTATTGGTTTGGTGGCTTTGCTAGGAGCAAAGGCACAAATAGTAACGACGTTTGATGCAGATGCAAACGGCATTCAATGGATAGGACAACGATGGAATCCTAGTGATAATAATGTTGCTATAACAGGTTGTGCAACTTCTGCCGCCGATTTAAGGGGGAAAGTTGTTATTCCTGCAACTGTAACCTCTGGAGGAAAAACTTATAATGTAACTCAATTACAAGAGCGCAGCGGTAACGGATTCCCGCAACCGGGAGGATACTCGACCCCATGGGATGATACAACCCCACACGATGGTTTGTTTGGATATTCTAACGTAACAGAAATTGAGCTGTCTGAAGGATTAGAAGAAATAGTTGGACCTTTCTTCGGAAGAATGAGCAGGATAAAAGAGATTCGAATACCAGCAAGCGTAAAAGTACTTTGGGCAACGAATTTCTATCATTGCGACAGTTTGAGAAGGGTTATAGTATCTCCTAATTCGCAATTATATTTAGACGGCGACGTCGGCCCGTTTGCTTTTAATTCCCAATTAGAGTATGTAGACTTAGGCGATGCGAATTTAACTTTTATCGATGTCGGCATGATGTCGTATGCGGATGCGCACACGCTTTTCTATTTTAGAAATGAATGCTATCTGGACGAAATAGATAGAGGAACATATGGGACTCGCCCTAGAGACGTAAACGTTGTAAACAGTACAACCAAAACCTGCAAAAACTTTATTGTTTACGATGGCAATGACTATTTTATTCCGCATGCCTTCACGGCCGAAAAGGCAAGCTACGACAGAGTTTTCAGCGGTACGAGCAGTAAAACCCTGTACTTGCCCTATCCTACAGACTTACCAACCGGTATGGTAGCCTACAAGCTTGTAAACAAAGACGGAGCTTCACCGCAAGCCCCGGGCTACGATCACTCTTTCGTGTTCCGCGCCCTGCCATCGGGCACACGTTTAGAAGCCTATCATCCCTATCTGGTATGCGTAACCGACGGAGCTCCGCATACATTGCCCGAGATGCACAACGTAGAGATTGGAGTAACTCCCGACATACAAACAACCGGTCAACCCGCAACATCCAGTCCCAGTACATGGATATTCATGGGTACAACAGAAAAAATTGAGAACCGCACAGCATCCAACCTTAACGCCTACAATATAAAGGACAACGTTTGGTATAAAATCGATAAGAGCGTATCAAGCGGACATGTAGCCCCTTTCCGTGCTTTCGTAAGAGGAATCAATGGAGCGTCGCTCGCAAAATACTTTGCACTCGTATTGGAAGACGACGAAAACACACCCACCGCCATTGAAAACATTTCAGAAACAGAAAACGCCATCAAAAGCGGCAAATACCCCATCTACACAATCGACGGAAAAAACGCAGGCAATGATTATAGCATCCTAAAAAGCGGAGAAATCTATATCGTCAATGGTAAAAAGTTCTACAAATTCTAATTCACGCCCAATGAAAGAAAAGTCATATATTTGCCCACGCATAATAGTTATTAAAATCGAAAGCGAAGGACTGCTGGAACTCTCGCTTGGCGTAAGCGGAAATAACTATGCAACTACAGGAGGCGACGCTAAACAAGATATTTTTGAGGACGAAGATTCCGGTTGGGACGAAGAAGAACAACCACATCCATCAATTAATAACTGGTAGGCAACAAGCCCTAAAATAAGGAGATACGAGCGATGAAAAAAATGCATACGGTTCCCCGTAAATTTCTATACGTATTGCGTTGCGCGCGATACGGTTACGTAAATTTCTTCCCGTATAGAAATTTACGGGGAACCGTATAGAAATTTACGGCTAACCGTATGCAATTTCAAGAGCATGCGCAAAGCCCGATTTCAGGACTCGGAAACAACTAAAAACCGAGCCGCATGAAAGGCAAAAAACAACCCGACAAAAACGGCTCGCCATTAAGACAGCCAAAGAGAGATAATAATTGTTTTTTTAATATTTAAAACTTTAAACACATGAAAATAAAGCTCGTAAAGCGGAAGAATCCGCAAAACAAAGCAGAAGAAAAGCATTATGCCAGTCCGGTGAACGCCGGGCGGAAAACAATGCGCGACATCGCACAAGACGTCGCCGGGCGCTCATCGCTAACGCGCGGAGACATCGAGAACGTTATCTTTAACTTCCTCGACCGCCTGCCGGCCTACCTCACAGATGGATTCAGCGTACAACTCGGCGAACTCGGTACGCTCCGACTGTCTCTATCGTCGAAAGGCTCGGCAGACGAGAAAACATTCGACGTCGAAACCATCAAACCGCACGTTGTCCTCACACCCGGCGTCGAGTTCAAAGACAAACTGCGCAAAATCTCCTACGAACGCGTCAAAGAAAAGAAAGAGGAAAAGAAACCAAATCCCTGACGCACCAACATCTCCCTGAATAAAAGATACACCGATATCTTTAAACAAGAAACACTGCGAGGCGGAGCAACACCCATCAACGGGGAAGCTCCGCCTCGCTACAATATATTGAACCGCCTGAAACAGCGCGTTACCTTGTTCTTTCCTGCTTTCCTATGAGAAATATTGAGTACTCAGTCGCCTCGAGGCCATATCTGCATGCCGACCGTATGATATATCCTGGATTGTAGACCCAAATATTCATCCCATCCTGACAGACAGAGCTTACAGACACAACGCCTGCCCCTATATGCGGCATGTCGACCGCGTGGAAATCTTTTTGATTTATAAAAAGGAGCGCATGTAAAGTTGTGAAGACTTATCGCTAAATGTGGGCACGATATAAATCGTGAAGGATGAGACGACCAACGCTGTTGCGATAGTGAGCCGGGTCGGAGAAATAATGATAATCGGTGAAAGCAATATGCGCGCGGTCAGAGTAGTCGACAACGTTGTATTGCCCGAAGATTTTTTTCAGTAGTTCAATATCAGTATGATTCACAGCACCAGTTTTATAGGCTGGGCCTATGGCTATTTTGAGGTTGGTGTGGTGTTTATCGCATATTCGTTTGATGCGGAGAAGGCAAGCCAGTTGGGCGTGAAATATAACGGGCTTCTGCTCTGTGAAAACGTAATTCTCAGCGCGTGCTGATAGCCATTCGGGCGTCTGCCAGAAACGTTCGCCTTGTTTATGGATGAGCGGCTCGGCATAGGGTATGGCGTCGTTGGTGAAACGGGTGCGCATACGGCCATGGTTGTTTATAACGCCATTCATATCGTCTGTGTAACGGTGGGTGAATCGATAGCGCAGATATTTTTTGAGGAATTTTAGTGCAAAGAAAGCCTGAAGGTGGGTTGTTTGATAAGCTATCCAGCTTTGGCCGCTTACTTCGGGTGGTACGGAATAGGTTGCACCTTTTTGTGGAAGACCTCGCGAAAGGAAATCAACTTCGCCTACGATGAGAAGGTTCCTGATTTTTTGTCCGGGCTGACGGTCGAGAGCTTCGAGTTTAAGGCACATGTCGGCCAGTCCCTCGGCATTACCGAAGAATCTAAACGGACTGCCATTGATATATTGCAGCCAGTCGGCGGTGTTAAAAGCTTTGGTACACGACGAGCCCATGATGAATGAATCGTAGTGACGGATGTGGCGAAACATTTTGTATTTTTTCCATCCAACTGTTCCCTCTGATTGCATAACGATGGGCGAGTCGTAGTCGTTGTAGTTTCGGATTACCATGAAAGGGTCAACCCAAACATAAAAAGCTATAACCAGGGCAAAGGGTAAGGCAAGGAGAATTGTTTTAAGATAGAATGCGAGTATCTTCATTTGTTAGAATTGTGTGTAGATAAAGTTTTCAACTCCGAAAGCACCAAAAGCAAAGAGAATGGTTGCAAAAACGAAATAGGCAGCCCATCTTACAAGAGGATTGGCACGGCGCAGTCTGTCGATAAGTGAGTGTTGACTTTCGGCCCATTCGGCGGCGAACATCAGAACGACGGCAATGCCGAACACAATCCAATAAAAATCGGTTAGGCCGAGTTTTAGCTCTTTTATGCCGGTTGTGAATCCATCGAATAAGTGACTGTATACATAGAACACTTCACGTGTATTTTCGAGTCGGAAGAATAGCAGTGATAATGCGAAGAGTACGTAGGTTCGGATTGTCATTAATGGGGCGTATATCTTTGGAGCTTTCTTTTGGAACCATTCGTGTTGTCGAGCGGTTGCCTGTTCGAAAACCACAAGTAGGCCTTGGAATAATCCGTAGGCGGCAAAGGCTATTCCGGCTCCGTGCCACACACCTATAACGATGAAAGTGACGAGCAGCGATAGTCTGATTCCCCATACTCCGTGTTGACGAAGCGAGGCCGAGAGAGGTGTGAAGACATAATCACGTACCCAAAAGGAGAGCGACATGTGCCAGCGTCGCCACAGTTCGGTAGTGGATTGTGATGTAAAAGGCCGATTGAAGTTAGGCGACAGACGAAAGCCGAACATCTGCCCGATTCCTATTGCCATGAGAGTATAGCCGGCGAAATCAGCGTAGAGTTGAATGGGATAGAGCATAGTTACCTGGAGCAGTTGCATGGAAGTTGCGTTGTGCACATCAACGAATACTCCATCGAGGGAAGGAGCAATCCGATCGGCAATCATCAGTTTCATGAAAGCTCCGCCAGCCAGAGTCATGAGTCCGCGGACGGTTTGTTCGTAGTTGAACATACGGGCCTTTTTGATTTGCGGTAGCAGTTGGTCGGCACGTTCGATAGGACCCGATAGAAATTTCATGAAGAGTAACATGTAAAGGGCGAAGTCTGGGAGGCTATTTTCGGGTTCTTCCTCCCAATATATTTCGATGAGATAAGCCAACGCCTGGAAGGTGTAGAACGATATGCCGAGCGGAAACACGCCGACAGCATATCGTGCCGCTATCCACACAGCAATGAGCAGGGCTATGGAACCCCATAATATAAAAGGTGCACTGCGCCGATTGATTTTCCTAGCAAGTAATCTACCGGCATAGAAGCTGAAAAGAGTTATGCCGACGGCAAAAGCCAGGTGAACCAGGCTGTTATAACCTATGAACGCTGCACTTGCCATGAGCAACAAGGCTCGTTGCCAACGGCGGTTCGGAAAGAGATAGTAGAGCACGAATACTACTACCAATCCGGCAGCGAAAGGCAGAGAAACAAATTCCACGATACGGTTATGCTATCTTCTTGAGAATGGTATCGCAGAGTTCTCCCACATTGGCGAGCTTCACGATTTCGCGCATCTTGAAATGGATATCGTAGTGTTTTTCTATTTCGCCGATTAGCATGAGGTTGGTCATTGAATCCCATCCATCAACATCCTTTGCACTCATGTCGTAGGTAAGGGTAAGTTTGTTGTTTAGAACGCGCCTGAAAATGTCGTTTAACTGCTGGAGGATTTCTTCTTTGGTCATTGGATTATATGTTTTTGATGATGTTCGATATTCTTTGTTTATCAATTTTTCCGCTTGTATTCATAGGGAAGACTGGGATGAAGTTCATTTCGGCGGGCAACATATAGGTGGGCAGGAATTGTTTGAGATGTTCGGAGAGTGCGACACGGAGATTGTCGTCGTCGGTTCGCTCCACGACCAGATGAATCTTTAAACCATGCAACGGATGTTCCATTGCTATTGCAACCACGGCAGTATTGTCGACGAAGAAGCGGCGAGCCACGCACTCAATTTCGCTTAGCTCAATGCGGAAGCCCTGAATCTTTATCTGCGAATCAGTTCTACCGTAGTAGTTTATGTCACCGTCTAGGTCGATGTCGCAGATATCGCCCGTGCGATAGAAACGCTTACCATCAAGATTGAAAAATGATATGTTGTTTTTCTGCTCGTCGTGCCAATAACCCGGCGTAAGTTGTTCGCCAGCCAAACATAGTTCACCTTTCCTTCCTGTTGGCAGTGGTACTAGGTCTTCATCTACTATGACTGCTTCCGTACCAGGCATAACCCTCCCTATACTTATTATTCCGTTGGCTTGCTTATTTTTACCTTCGCGTCGATAGCAATAATCGGTGCAATAGATAGTGTTCTCCGTTGGCCCGTAGACATTGTGAATTTCAGCCTTCGTGGCGCACTCACTCCAAGCTTTGAGATCGTCAGCCGGTAATCCTTCTCCGGCGAAGAGCGACAGCCGCAGCTCTGGGAGATTAAGCTCATTCATATAGGGGCGTAGATAATGAATAACCGATGGCACCATCATTGTGAACGTGAGTTTTTGTTCATCAAGTAGTTCGAATACGGCCTGATATTTAATCTTCTTGGGTGACACTGTGTAGGTACATGCTCCGGCGAGTGCGGGTAGCAGAAAGGATTGAACGGAAAGGTCGAAAGTGAGGTCGAACATTTGCAAGCAGCGATCGTTTTCGTTGAGTATGAAGCCAGTTCGCCGAACCGATTCAACGAATGCTGCTAGATTATGCCGCGTCACAGGTACGCCTTTCGGTCGGCCTGTACTACCCGATGTGAAAAGAATGTAAGCTGGCATATCGTCGGCACACATTGTTACAGGTTTCATCGGCTCTGATTCAATGGGCAGATTCTGTAGGCAGATAACTCTTCGATTGCCATATTGAGCACCTTCCTCCGAGTCGATAATTGTTTCGATACCCATCTGACAGATTATGTTTTCGCACCTTTGTTTGGGTTGTAGCGGATGCAGGGGTATGTAGCATTTACCCTCCATCCATATGGCGAGAATCGAAGCATAGGTGAGAAGATTGTCGTGTGCTGCCAGTGCAATATATTGTTCAGGAACTTCGTGAAGTGTTTTTCTAATTCTGGTCACGGCAGCGGTAAGTTCATTATAGGTTGAATACTGTTCTTGAATAAAAAACGCATTGCGCTCTCCATGACACGTCATGGAGAGCTGCAATGGTTCTATCACACAATCATAAAAACTCATTTTGTAGATTAAATTTAGCGCGGACTGTTCCATCAGCGCCGGAGTCTCCTTATTGTTTCCATCAGCTAAACACTATCTGTCTTGATTATTGCCTGTACGAAAATAGGGTTTAACGTTTTTTTGAATCATGGAATACTGTTTGGCAGGGAAATGGGGTAGGAGGCAGATACTAACTTCACTTGGGTTCGATGTAGGATAAAGGGAATACATCTGCCACCTGATGAGGGCGACTAAAGGATGTGAAAATCTCGCTCGCGCTTTTAAGTCGCGAGCGAGATTTCATTGTCCTTTACAGTGCTTCATGTACTGTTGTGTATAATGAATCATACAAACGTGTATAATAAGTTATACAAATGTGTATAATGAGTTATATAAACGTAAAATTACCACTACTCAATTTGTTTGCTCTACGGTATTTGGGAACGCTTCGTTTTTTTCACTACGAGGGAAGGTACTGTATGGGCCTGATAAGTTAGGGTATGATTGGAATTTTGTACTGTTTTTATCCTTTCAATGTGGCCCGAAATGCATGAGTGGTAGCGTTGTTTTTCGTTTGCACAGCACGAAAAGAGGCCTGCTATATGTTGCGTTCCATGATTTCGATACACATCCGGGCGTTATGATAGGGGCATTTCCAGAAACCGGCTTTGTCGCCTTCGCGGTCGAGTGTGCCGTTAGCGAGTATGGCCCAGTGCCATTCTCCGTGTTCGCGGTCGATGAGTTTTTGTCTGATGAATTCCCAGCAGCGGATGGCGTCGCCCAGAGCACGAGCATCGCCGAAATGTTCGTATAGGTTGGCGTGTCCAATTACGCTTTCGCATTGCACCCACCATTGGCGTTGTTTATCGGCATAACCGGTGTTGGTGTTGAGTTCGTATATCATACTGCCGTCTTGTTGCAATCCTTCGTCGGCCGCCTTGGCAATTTTTTGGATGATTGGCTCGATACGTTTCAGTTCGGTGGGGTCGGCCAGCACGAGTGCGCTTTCGTGGAGTAGCCAACTGGCTTCGATGTCGTGCCCGAATGATTGTAGATTGCGTTTGCTTTTCCATTGTTGGTTGAAAAAGAGGTCTAGATGTCCGGTGTCGGGATTGAGGATTCTATTGGTGAACAACTCAAGCAAATTTCTCACGGCCTGTTCCACTTCGTGTTCTATTTGTTCGAGGATTGCGTTTTTTGTCCAGCTGCGAAGTGTTCTTAGCAGATTGGTGTAGGGTTCGATAATGTGCAGGTGGGTGTTCATGGTTCGTTCGAGATTCTCGTCTTTATCCGACAAGCGCATGTCGGCAATAGGTTGCCAGTCCTGGGTGAGAGCTTCGATATATCCGCCGTCAGCTTGTCGAGCGTGGTTTTCGATATCGTGGAAGAGTTCGATTGCTTTGGTCAGCGTTTCATTGTCGCCGGTTGCACGTGCATATTCGCTTAGTGCGTAGACTGCGAATCCGATGGCGTAGGTTTGCTTTTTCGTATCGAGTGGCATGCCTTTATAGTCGACGCTCCAAAAGACTCCACCGTGTTTGCGGTCGAGGAATTTCTCAAGGAAATAATCGCGTGCTCGTTGAGCGGCTGCGAGATATTCTGGTTTGCCCAGCACGCGATATGCGGCTGCGAAAGCCCATAGGATTCGGGCGTTCATCACTGCTCCTTTTTCGGCTTCGGGATGAACGATGTTGTGTCCGTCGATACGTCCGTAGTAGCCTCCGTTTTGCTGGTCGGTTACTTGTTCAATCCAATATTTCAGGATGTTCTCTTCGAGGCATTTTCTAAACTGTTTTTTCAATTGTTCCATGGGTTTAATTGGTTTGTCTGATTCGTTTAAGTTCGTTGTTTATGTTATTTATTTTCTTGGTTGTGAGCGGATAGAAATAAACCACCACCATTGCTAGCAGTGCTACTCCGGCCGGAATAAAACTCATTAGCATGCGCAGCGTGTCGAGTGCTTCGGCAGGCTGAACTACGTCTCCCTTTGTCAGCACGGCGGGGTCGGAAATATATCCCACGCCGGCCAGCAGCCACATCACTGCCGAACCACCGAGCGCGCCACCGAACTTCTGCGCCATTGAGCTGGAAGAGAAGATAAGTCCTGTTGATGCGGTTCGGAATTTCAGTTCGGCATAGTCGGAAACGTCGGCATACATGCTCCAAACGAGCGGGCTCATTATTCCTGTGAGAATCGATATTACAATCTGTATGACCAGCATCGCCCAATATCCACCAGGGGTTGAGGGAATAAAGAAGAATGCTATGCTGAACACCACCAGGGCGGCATTTACCAGGATGAAAGTGGTTTTCTTGCCCAGTTTGCTGGCAATCGGCACGGTTATAGCCACGCCTAGCATATTGCTCACTTCGCCTACGCCAAGGAACAGTCCGGCATAGAAGGCGATTTGTGTTGCGAAGAATACGAGCGATGCGTTTGACCCGATGATGTCGGCAAAGAAATAGGCCACTGTTGAGCCGCGAACCGTGTTGAAAAGGTTGAAACAGAGTGCGGCTCCGATGAGCAGCCACCAGGGTTTGTTGCGCAGAAGACTGCTAATGTCGGCCCCCACGCTAACCTTTGATTCGGTTCGCAAATGCTCACGAGTGAGCGTAAAGCACAGCACGAACAGCACTAAACACGCGGCGGCTATGGCTACCATGGCGTAGAACCATCCGCCCGAAGTGCCGTATCCGCCGAATAGATTGGTGAGCGGTTCCCAGCAAAACAGGGCTATGAACGAGCCACCATAGGCAAAGAACATTCGGAAGGATGAGAAAACGGTTTTCTCGTTCGAATCGTCGGTCATAACGCCAAGCATTGCGCCGTAGGGCACATTAATGGCGGTGTAAACGGTCATCATGAGTATGTATGTAACGTAGGCCCACACAAGCTTGGCCCCGTAACCCCAGTCGGGAGTTGTAAACAGCAGCACGCCGGCTATCGAGAAGAAAGGCGCAATCCACAGCAGATAGGGGCGATATTTTCCCCATCGGGTATGTGTTCGGTCGGCTATTATTCCCATCATGGGGTCTGACACGGCGTCCCAAATTCGGGTTATAAGCATCAGCACGCCGGCGTCGACCAAACTGAGGCCGAAGATGTTACTATAAAAGAACGGAAGATAGTATGAGAATATCTTCCAGAACATGCTCGACGACATGTCGCCGAATCCGTATCCGATTTTTTCTATCAGTTTCGATTTCATCATTGGTTTTGTTTTTGATTTACTGGCTGCCGACCGAACCCTTGTCTCCACCATCGCCAATTCGGGCGGTAGGCCGCGGTAGGGACAGACAGGACAGACACGGGGCTACCGCCATAATTAGGGCGTACTTATCCCAACGCCCTATTCCGGGCTATCAACTTCTTTATTGTTTCAACCGATGCGGCAGTGGTAAGACCGTCTTCGGGCGTGTTAAGACAATAATCCGTGAGACGCGCAATGCTCGACTCGGCAACGTGCATTCGGGTGTCGGAAGAGGCGTAATAGATTAGCACTCTATCATCCGTGTCGGCAATCCAACCGTTTGAGAACACAACGTTCATTACGTCGCCCACATATTCTTCGCCCTTGGGAACCATGAAATATCCGCCCGGCTGAGCGATGACGCGCGTAGGGTCGTCGAGAGCTGTCATATATAGATATAGCACATAACGCAATCCGCTAGCGCAGGCCCTAACGCCGTGGGCCAGATGTAGCCATCCCTGGGGAGTCTTGATGGGGTGGGGGCCCTCGCCGTTTTTCACCTCCATGATGGTGTGATAGTGGCGCGGATTGATTATTTGCTCGTCGGTTATCTCGGCGTGTTCGATGTCGCTAACCGTAGCCCAGCCTATTCCGCCGCCCGAACCGGTGTCGATGAATCCGTCTTGCGGACGGGTATAGAAGGCGTACTTGCCGCCTACAAACTCGGGGTGCAGAACAACATTGCGCTGCTGCGAACGACTTTTAAGGTCGGGCAACCGCTGCCAGTCTACAAAATTCTTGGTTCGGGCAATACCGGCTGTTGCGGTGGCAGCCGATAGGTTGGCGGGCTGCGAATCGTCGTGTCGTTCGGCGCAGAACACGCCGTAAATCCACCCGTCTTCGTGGGCTGTGAGACGCATGTCGTAAACGTTCGTGGCCGGAATCGTATCCTCCGGCAACGTGATGGGTTCGGGCCAGAATCGGAAGTTGTCCACACCGTTCGGGCTCTCGGCTACGGCGAAGAAACTTTTGCGGTCGGCACCCTCGACGCGCACAACCAGAAGGTAGCGACCGTTCCACTTCATGGCTCCGCTGTTGAGCGTGGCGTTCATCATGATGCGCTGCATAAGGAAGGGATTTGTGTCGGGATTGAAATCGTATCGCCATTCGAGTGGCGTGTGTTCGGCCGTGAGTATGGGATTTTCGTAACGGGTGAATATTCCGTTGTCCCACTCTTCGGGGCGATTTGGCCGCGCGATTAACTCTTCGTGCCGGGTGCGCAGGGCCTTGACTCTTTCTTTGAAATCTTGCATAATCTTTATTCGTTGGGTTAATCCTTATAATCCCAGATGTTTTTTAATCCATGATTGCCATTCGTCCCATTGTTCCTGGAGCCAGAAGTGCCCCGTGGTTGGGTATACCGACAAGGTTTTCGTGCCGGGGTAGATGTTATAAACTCCGTAGCTCGAGGTGGGTGGAACGGCCTCGTCGTTGTAGCCGAACGAGAACCATGCGGGTTGTTTGCAGCGGCGGGCAAAGTTTACTCCGTCGTAGTATCGTGCTCCTTCGATTCGTGCCTTCACGAGCGGCGAATCTTTCTGTCCGATGAAATAGTGGGGCCATCCGCCGGCCACGCCGTGCAGTTCGGCTTCATAGTCGCACATAGCGTCGTGAACGGCTGCGAGGAATGTAACTCTGTCATCGAGCGCCGCTGTGGCGAGGGATAGGAATCCGCCTTGCGATGCGCCTGTCACGCCGAGCACGCGATGGTTCCACTTCGGCAGCTGGGCAATGAAATCGACCGCCCGGACGGCTCCCGTAATCACGCGTTTATAGTAATTGCGTTCGGGTTCGTCGAGATTCACGGCCCAGTAGTTGTCGAGCGCACCGCCTCGGAGGAGGTCGTAAACTTTCTGTTCCATCGTAACGGGAATGCCGTGTATTCCAATCTCCAGAACGATGCATCGACGGTGCCGTGTAGGTATCGCCCGAATATGGCCGCACGCCCGCTCCGGGCACACGCAATAGGCTGGATATTCGCCGGTTTGCTTCGGAACGGTTAGAATACCGTAGATTCTCGACTCGGGAGTATTGTTTACGAAGCTCACTTCGAACACATCGTCAAGTTCGGTCGACCGTTCGGGCAGAAGTCTCATCCGCGGGTCGAGATTGTTTTTCCGAGCCTCCTGGAGTGCCCGCTTCCAAAAGGTGTCGAAATCGACCGGATTCTGCGCGAAAGGCCTAATCTGTTCGGGCGAGAAGCCAACGGTGCATATACCCGAATATTTGCGTCCGTCGATATGCGTCGTAGCTTTCAGTCTATAGAATCCCGGTTCTTTCAGTTGCGCTTTCCACTTCGTCGAGCCGTCTTTCAGCACCATTTGTTTGTGCGTATCGGCAAATAGTTCCTTTCCCGCTTCGAGTTCCACTTTCGCCCCTCGGAGCGGCACTCCGTTTCGCTGAACGGTTAGCGTCATTTCTGCCGTTTCACCGGTTCGATAATTCCAATCCATTCTGTCGGGCACGATATTCACCTCTACGGCTCGACCTCTGATTTGCGCCATAGTAGGAAGCACGGCAGCCAGTAGGAGGATGCTCGTCAATGTACGTTTGTTCATCGTTCTATCTTGTTTATTTCTAGGAATATTCACATCGGCAAAGATACTCGGCGTCTCCTTCAAAAGCATAATACTTTTTTTGCGGATGCTAGGCCTAACGCTTCAACCTTTTAGTGTGTCCGACCACGGTGGAATGGGAGATTCATTCGCGATTCGCCCGGGCGACATGCTTTTCGACTGAGAGGGAATGAAAATTCGTCCGAAATTCCACTGCGCCGACGGCAATGCGCTGAAGAAATGAGGAAAAACATTCAAGTTCGGCCGGTATCTACAGGAGAGAGTCTTCGAAATAGGCTATTTTACACAGTCTCTGTAAACTCTTTGTGTGAAATAGTCTCTGACACACAGTCTCTGTAAACTTTTTGTGTGAAATAGGCTATTTTACACAGTCTCTGTAAACTCTTTGTGTGAAATAGTCTCTGTTACACGCTTTCTTTAAACTCTTTGTGTGAAATAGTCTCTATCACACGCTTTCTTTAAACTCTTTGTGTGAAATAGTCTCTGTCACACACTCTCCGTAAGTTCTTTGTGTGAAATAGTCTCTGTCACACAGTCTCTATAAACTCTCTGTGTGAAATAGTCTCTGCCACACACTCTCTTTAAGTTCTTTGTGTGATTCGTCGGTAAATTCCGGATAATACCACTCGCGCACGGTCATATAGCTCTCAATTACATGATTTCCTGAGAAGAAACCTCTTAATCTCTGAAGAAACGGTGAGCGACACGTATGACACTCGGTCAGAACAATTCATAATCACGACGCGCGCCAACTCGGGCCTCTAGCCCGCATGTAGGGACAGACCCCGTGTCTGTCCGATCCCCGCCCCAATTCAGTCTCCCCACCGCATAACATATCTCGGCCTTGACGGACGGCGTTGGGGGCGGACAGACACGGGGTCTGTCCCTACATGCGGCCTGTCGGCCGAGTGGGCGTTTGTGTGCAGGCAACACGATTAGGGCCATCCCATAGCTGAGATGGCCCCGTATTATTGTATGCTCGTGTATGCTCGGGAGAATTTAGCCCGGATGCGCCACGGAAAGAATGGCGTGCGGGAGCGGGAATATTAAACTAGTTCGAGGGCGTAGTGCTGATAGTCGCGCATCAGGGTGTAGAGGAATTTTTCGTGGGGTATGCCGTCGTTCGGTATGTCGAACATGGAGTGAATTTTAGTGGATAGGGTTTCGATTCGGCGTTCGCGTTCGTCGCCGTAGTCGCTGTCAACAGTTCGTCGAATCACGTCGACCTGATTTAGTGTCAGTCGTTCAGCAGCTGCATAAACCGGTCGGTAGTTTCGCTCTAGGTAGGTGAACTCGTCGAGCGAGACCTGTATTTTCCGGTAGTTATTCACCTGGATAACCATTGTTCCGGCTGCCAAATCGCCGAGTCGCTGACTGTTTTTCGTGGTAACGATAACGAGTATGCCTATAAATCCGAAACCGATGTCGACGAGCTGCAGGAGCCATCGCATAAAATATTCTCCGAGGCCGGGAGTTGAACCGTCTTTCTTTACAACTCGGGTTTTCATTATCATCTTTCCGGGAGAGCGCCCGTTGTTGAACACTTCGAAGAGGAAAGAATAGAATATCGTGGGCAGATAGAAGAGTAGGAACATGCCCAGCAGGCCGATGTCGATTTTGGTTATGCCGAGTAGCAGCGATAAACCTTCGAGATAGAAAAAGATGACGAATATATCGATAATCGTTGCTACGATTCGGCTGCCTAGGCCGGCAGGGGTTTGGCTTATTCGGACGTATTGGCCGGTAATTATATTTGATTCGCTCATTGGTTTGCTGGTTATATTTTCGTTTTGCAAATGTAGGGATAAAGAGCTACTTTTGCCTCACGAATACCGCTTTTATCCCCCCCTCTCTGTCGCGGTATGCAGCAAATCATGAAAGAAGTTATATTCATTCGTTCGAACATCGACAAATGGCGCGCAACAGAAGAGGTTATTAGTAGAGCTTCTAAAGAATCGCCCGACCGTTTGGCGGAGATTTACACCGACTTGACTGCCGATCTGGCCTTCGCCCAAACACATTATTCCGATTCGAGGATAACGATTTATCTGAATAATCTGGCGTCGGCTCTTCATAACGAGATTTATCACAATAAACGCGAGAAATGGACGCGGCTCATTACGTTCTGGACTAAGGAAGTTCCCGACGTTATGTGGCACGAACGACGATTGCTGGGCGTTTCTTTTCTGCTCTTTGCGCTGAGCGTGCTGGTGGGCGTTGTTTCGACGCTGGGCGACCAGTCGTTTCCGCGGATAATTCTGGGCGACTCTTATATGGACCTCACGATGGAGAATATTGCCAACGGACAACCAATGAATATACGGCATGGAAGAACCGAGCAGCATGTTCATAGGCATAACGCTGAATAATATCATGGTTTCGTTCTATGTCTTCGTGTCGGGCGTATTAACGAGCTTTGCGCCGGGCTGGATGCTGTTCAGTAACGGAATAATGGTGGGTTGTTTCGACACCTTCTTCTATCAGCATAATCTTTTAGGCGAAAGTCTAATGGCAACGATGCTGCATGGCACTCTGGAACTGTCGTCGATTGTTGTTGCCGGTGCAGCGGGTCTGGCTATGGGCAATAGCTGGCTGTTCCCGGGAACCTATTCGCGACTGGAAAGTTTCAAACGCGGGGCGCGTCGCGGAATGAAGATAGTTGTTGGCACGGTGCCCATCTTCATCGTTGCGGGGTTCATCGAGAGTTTTCTGACACGTCACACCCGGATGGGCGACGGCTATCGTTTAGCAATCATATCCGCCTCGGCTATATTCATATTGTTTTATTTCATTTACTTACCCTACAAACGTAATCATCATGCAAAAAGCAAAGAAACAAATACCCCTCTACAAGATTCGCTCCTTCGGTGAAAACTTCACGGCAACCTTCGACTTCATTCGTTCGAACTTCAAACTTTGGTTCAAGGGGTGTATTTACCTGCTTCTTCCGCTATCGCTCGTCCAGGCTTTCTTGCTGAACGGATTCTTCAGTTTCATTTTTGAGATTGGGCTCAATGCTGGCTCTGGTGCAGGGATGCCTTATTCGTCTATAATCCGAACTGTAGTCTACTACCTTCTCTATTTCATTTTCATGATGCTCGGCACGCTTGTTCTCTCGTCGTTTTGCTACGCCATGGTGAAGCACTACAGCGATAACGATGGACAGATGGAAGGCATTGGTCTTCGTGAATTGAAACCTTTCATCATCGGCGCAGCCAAACGGTCGCTTGCCCTGGGAGCTTTGTTCTTCGGTGCAACCATTCTGATTACGATTCTTTTAGTATTGGCAGTCTACATAGCACCGACTCTTTTGATGTTGATTAGTATTATGATGATAGGACTGATAGTGTTTCTAGTTCCGCTGTCGATTTCGCTACCCATCTACATTTTCGAAGACGAAACAAGCCTCATAGACTCCATCAAGCGCAGCTTCAAACTTGGATTTAATCATTTCGGTTTAATCTTGGGATTCATCATCGTGATGTCGATGGTGTCGAGTATTATTCAAAGCACGGTTATGATGCCGTGGTATATCATGATTCTAGTTAAAACTTTCCTTCTCGTTGACGACCCTACAAACTCGGTTGTGGGCTCGCCGTTGTATAGTTTCGGAGTTTATCTGCTGGCAATCGTTCAGTCGTTGGGCACATATATGTCTATGGCGCTGCCAACAATAGGACAAGCTATGTATACGGAAGTATTGTCGAAAAAGACGAGAAACGGTCTGTTGAAAAAGATATTGAGCACTTCGAGGAAATGTCGCAAGTCGATAACGAGTTCGACAATTTCGAGAATCTTTAATTATTGACGCCCCATGCTGCCTCAACTCACCGACACCGTTGTCTGCAACCCAGAGTTGCTGAACCGCTTCCAAAGCGACGAGAATTTCAACTATGCTCGCGAGTTGGAAATGCCGGAAGTAAATATCTGGGAATGGTTGCAGCAACAAGTAGGCGAGTTGCTACGCGATTTGTTCAGCATTAAATCGCCGGGCGACATCCGAATATTTATCTACATTGTGTTAGCGCTAGTGCTGATAGGCGGATTGATATTTTTGCTTTTCAAATACAAGCCTAAACTGTTCAGACGTGAAGGCCGAATAAAGACCGACAGCATTGAGGCTAACGATATCTACGGTGTCGATTTCGAAGAAGAGTTGCGCAAAGCATTTGAACGAGCTGATTTTAGTAGAGCTGTTTGCGTGGTTTACTTGCAAACGCTCCGCCGATTGGCCGACGCTAACCTCATTAGTTGGAAGATTTACAAAACTCCCACTCAATATACCCGCGAATATCTTCATCCCGAATTTGTACGTTTCACCACGTTATTTATGCGAGTGCGCTATGGAAATTACATGGCCGTTGAGACCGACGTACAGAATATGCAGACAATGCAAACTGCAATTGAGGAAGGAGGCGTACAATGAATCGTCGGTTTTTGTTCATAATCGGTTTGGCTCTGCTGGTTGTATTCCTGATTGAATGGAATGCGCCGTCGAAGTTTTCATGGAAAGCAACCTACAGTCATCGCGACGAGCAACCTTTCGGATGTGCGGTGATGGACACTTTGTTGAGTCGGTCGTTGACGGGAGGATATTCGGTGACGCATCGCACGCTACCTCAAATGGCAGCCGAAAAAGCAAACGTAAAGCGTGTGATAATGGTTCAGACACCCGGATTCTCGCCATCGCAAACAGATATGCGTGCAATCAATCGACTCTTGGCAAAGGGAAACAAGCTGTTGATAGTTACCTATAAATTCAACTACGATTCCGTACCACCCGACTGGAACGTGAGTATCTACGGAAACGATAATTTCAATCCTCGGCTTTTGCAAAGAACCATTCAGGAACGCCAAGTACCCATGTCGAAACTTCGTTGGGGCAAGCAAAAGCCGTATGCCGAATATGCATCGAGCATTTATTCTTATTTCGTCGAAGGGTACATACAAATTCATAAAGCTCGTGAGATAGATACGTTGCTAACCCGTGTCAACTATATAGACGAAACCGTTTCAGACACCGTTACCTCGGAAGGAGTCTACGTCGAGCCCGCTAAAGAAGAAGGAGTTGTGAATTCACCCACCGAAGAAGCCTTGCCGTTAATTGTTTCGATGAAAAAAAATGGTAGTGAAGTATTCTTATGCTCCAGTCCACTGCTATTCACCAACTACGGGATGCTCGATAACAAAATCCGTCCAATCATCTTCCGACTGTTCTCTCAATTTGGTAATATGCCTGTGGTTCGCACAGAGGCTTATCTGCCGAAAGATGCCATAAACCAGGAAACGCCACTCGTATATTTCTTACAGCAACCCCCTTTGCGCTGGGCCATCTATACGGCGCTAATCGGACTTATTATTTTCTTCGTATTCACCGCCCGACGCCGACAACGCATCATCCCCGTGGTGAAAGATCCAGAAAATAAATCGCTCGAGTTTGTTAAGCTCATCGGCACACTCTATCATCAACGGCACGACAACCGCGACCTGCTCGAAAAGAAATACAGATTCTTCTGCGAAACCGTTCGCCGGCAATTCATGATAGATGTAGACGACACAGAACGACGCGCCGATATTGCCGAACGACTAAGCAAACGTATCGGCAAACCCAAGGAAGAGATTGCCGGCACCTTGCAGCAAATAACTGCGCTACTCGCACAGAAGAGTAAAATATCGGATTCAGAAATGCGCACTGTTATCGATGCGCTCGACGATATGCTGAACGAAAGTTGAACATCAAAACAAAAAATATATTTATGGAAACAAACGAGTCTATCGAGATTTTCAGTCGAAAAATAAACGAACTGCGCCAGCAGATTGCCAACGTCATCGTTGGTCAGCAACAAACCGTAGACCTTATTCTCACGGCCATGCTCGCCGACGGTCATGTACTAATCGAAGGTGTGCCCGGAGTGGCAAAGACACTTCTGGCCAAACTGGTGTCCAAGCTGGTTGATGCCCGTTTCTCGCGCATTCAGTTTACACCCGACCTTATGCCGAGCGACGTTCTCGGAACAACTGTGTTTAACATGAAAACATCCGAGTTCAACTTCCATCACGGTCCTGTTTTCGCCGATATGATTCTGGTCGACGAAATCAATCGTGCACCTGCAAAGACACAAGCTGCTCTCTTCGAGGTGATGGAAGAACGGCAGGCAACCATCGACGGAAAAACCCATCCGATGGGTGAACTCTACACAATTATAGCCACCCAAAACCCCGTTGAACAGGAAGGAACCTACCGCTTGCCGGAAGCACAGCTCGACCGTTTCATATTCAAAATATCCATGGGTTATCCAACAGCCGAAGAAGAGGTCGACATACTCAAACGCCACCTCGCCAACCGCGAACTAACCAGATTGGAAACCATACAACCCACAATAACCGTGAGCGAACTCCTTGAAATGCGAGCCATGCTCAAAGACGTGTTCATTGAAGAGAGTTTACTGCGCTACATTACCGAAATTATTCAGCAAACCCGAACCTCGCGAGCTGTATTCCTCGGAGCAAGTCCGCGCGCCTCAGTGGCTATTCTGAACACCTCGAAAGCCTACGCCATATTGAGCGGAAGAAACTTCGTTGCACCCGACGACATTAAAACCGTTGCGCCTGCCGTGCTGCGTCACCGACTCCTGCTAACAGCCGAAGCTGAAATGGAAGGCTACACGCCCGACAAAGTGGCCGAGCGATTAATCGATAAAGTGGAGGTTCCGAAATAAAATGTTTCTCACCCGAAGATTCTACATCGTCCTAGCTGCAATCACAATCGTAACCGCTCTAGGATTCGCTTTCCCACCCCTCTTCGGGGTCGGCAAATTCATGCTGTTGCTCCTCGCCGCAGCTCTACTGGCTGACATACTGATGCTTTTCCACAAAAAAGGAATAACCGCCCGACGCGATTGTGCCGACCGATTCTCGAATGGCGACGACAACACAATACGAATAATTATATCGAACTCCTTCGCCCTCCGTCTCTCGGCCATAATTATAGACGAAGCCCCCGTCATATTCCAGCGGCGCAACATTAAATACCATCTTCCTCTGCCAGCCAAAACAACCAGCGAAACATCCTACAGTCTTCGCCCCGTTGTTCGCGGAACATATCATTTCGGTCGACTCCGCATCTTCGTCAGAACTCCACTCACCCTCGTAGAACGACGCTACACACAGGCCGAAGAAAAAGAAGTGAAGGTCTATCCTTCATTTCTCATGCTCAACCACTACGAGCTTCTTGCAATGAGCAACAACCTTCTCGAAATGGGAATAAAACGTATCCGTCGGGTAGGCAACAATACCGAGTTCGAACAAATAAAAGCCTATGTTCCGGGCGATGAATACAGAACCATAAACTGGAAAGCCAGTGCTCGAAGGCATGAACTGATGGTTAATGTGTATCGCGACGAACGTTCGCAAAGAATATATTCGGTAATCGACAAAGGCCGAGTCATGCAGCAAGCATTTGATAAAATGACCCTCCTCGATTACAGCATCAACGCCGCCCTTGTGCTTTCACACATCGCCATCCGAAAAGACGACAAAGCAGGCTTAATAACCTTCGCCGAAAAGGTAGATACAATGCTGGCCCCCTCCAGTAGACCAACCCAGATGCAACACATTCTCGAAGCCCTCTATGCCGAGCAAACATCGTTCGGTGAAACCGATTTTAGCGCCCTGTGTACAAATATCAACCGCAGCATCAGCAAGCGCAGTCTGCTCATTCTCTACACAAACTTCTCCGGTCTCGGTTCGTTGCACCGGCAGCTCGCGTATCTCAAACTCCTCAACAACCGGCACCGCCTTCTGGTCGTATTTTTCGAAGACGCCGAACTACAAACCTACATCTCATCAGACAAACAAACCACCGAAGACTACTATAGGCACGTCATTGCCGAAAAATTCGCTTACGAACAACGCCTTATAGTTTCAACACTCCAACAACACGGCATCCTTAGCCTGCTCACCACCCCGAAGAATCTCAGCGTAGACGTAATAAACAAATATATCGAACTGAAACAACGCCAAATCCTCTCCTAGTTACGCAAGAAGTGTCGTAACCTGCCCCCGAATCTTCCTTTCCCCTCCTAATTATTTTCCGCTACCAGTTTATTTCTCCGTCCCCTCTAAATTCACGAGCAGAGCGAGTGCCTTCTGCTCTGCCGCAATAGCTCGCTCAAGTTCTGGCAGCAACGGATTAATTTTCTTGATG
>NZ_BAKH01000026.1 GCF_000614105.1 Prevotella micans DSM 21469 = JCM 16134 | reverse complement strand
TTCGAAAAGTCGAAACGTAACACACACACACACACACACACACACACACACACACACACACACACACACACACACAGGGCAGACCTATAAACTAGCTTTTTCATACGCGCGCGCGAAGAGCGTCGTATATCCGATATACACGGGGATTCCAAGAGGATTCTCCGTGCCACTTTTCATACCCTTTTGCCAAGTCACGCAAGAGGGAAATAACACAGAATATTCACTCTTAAAATGATAGAAAAATGGAAAAAGAAATGTTCAGGAAACAACCGTATGTACGCCCCGCTATCGAGGTGATTCATATCTTGCTCGACAGAGAGTTCATGCAAACATCATTTCACAGTCAGCACAACCCCGGCCAGCACGGAACCGGTCCGAGCAATGGTAAGCAGGTATGGTTTGATGAAGATGAAGATGAGGAAGAATAAGGAGAGCTTTAAAGCCCCATTATTCTACACAAAGTAATTAATGACAAAAGAGAAACAGACAAATGACAAAAGAATTATTCAAGATGCGCCTACTTTCGCTTGCTGCCCTTTGCGGCTCGGTATTGGCGCTTGTATCCTGCGCCAACGAAGACATAACGCAGAAAGATACGAACACGGATAACGGCACAAACAAGAACTTGACCACGTTCGTAACCGGCGAAGAGCCAACCTCCCGCACCTCGATGGATTACGCCACCGGCGCTTTCTATTGGGAGGCAGGCGACCATATCTACGTGCAGGATGACAGCGGTACATGGAAGAAAAGCAAAAACGCCCCGACGGGCAAGACAGCCTATTTTAAGTTTCTGGTCCCCGGCAAGTTCGAGAATAACACGTCTTATAAGGTTTATTACCCCGGCAAGAACGGCAGCAATAACCAGGTTATCATTCCTGCCGCCCAAACGCAGACAGCCCCCAACACCACAACCCATTTGGGCAAATCGGGCGACTGTGGCACAGCAACGGCCAACAAGGTGACGGGTAAGAATCAGTTCTCCTTTACAATCGACCACCAGGCAGCCATCCTCGTCTTCCAGCCCTACACGAGCAACACCATTTTGAAAGATTGCTATCTGACCAAGGTAGAAGTAACTGCTGATAACGATATCGCCAGCACCTACACTCTTGACCCTACAAGTGGCGAGCTGACAGGCAGCGGCACAGGCAAGCAGATTGTCCTTACCACGCAAGACCCATTATCCGGCAGCGTTAATGAAAATGGTTTCCCACTCAACACCACTGTTGCTAGTGTAGCAACCAATGGCGCCTATATGGTTATCAAGCCTGGCACACATGTTTTGAAGGTTCGTTATTGGATAAAAGATATGGTAACAAATATAGAGGGTACCATCACCAAAAACTTGAGTTCTTTCACTTATGCTAAGAATACCTACTACGACATGACGGCTGACCTCAACGTAAAGAATTACGATGGCGATCATTATTACATGTGGGATGCGAAGAAACAATACTGGGATGGTTGGGAATGGACCAAGAACCTTCCAGGTGGTCAGCCGACCATCAACGACAGCAGCCCCTCACCTAACTTCCCCCAGAACAACAGTGACCCTCGTTGGTATCATGAAGTCAGTGGTGCATTCCAAGCAACAGAGTCATGCGCAAGTCTTCCGAACGCCAACGAGCTGGCATGGTACGCTAAAGAAGGCGATCCGCGTTGGGACGAAGATGAGGTTTGGACTACTATGGGCCACTTATATAAGGGCGGCATGTGGTTTAAGAAGAAATCACAGATCAGCGGATTTAACGCGAATACTGCCCCAGACGGGACCGATTTTCGAATAAGTAGCCCCAGCGAGCAATGGCCTGCTTCCAACACACCACCATCCGCAGCCGATGCAGGTAACTACTTCTACCTGCCAGCATTGGGCTTCTACCGGAATGGTATGCTGCGCTTCGTTGGCCAAAGCGGCTCCTACTGGGGGTCTAGCGCCACTTCATGGTGGTGGTTCTACGCTTACCAATTTAGCATCCAGAAAGGTAGCGTTGAAGTGGGATTCGGCTTCCGAAGTGACGGGTACAGGGTCGACGGCGCGTTCGAGTGAACCTTGTGATTGCCCGTTTACGGTGTCGCCCTCAAAAAGGCGACACCGCAGGTGGCCGGAGAAAGCAGGAAAGAGCCAAGCCCATATCAGGCTTTCACAGCCATGATGAAGGGCATTCAATATATACGGAGATTCTTTTTTTATATAATTATTAACCCGCTTATGAGGGGCAAAAGGGAAGAAAAAGCAACGCTCGGCAAGGCTTGTCGGCAAAGGCGTGAAGAGGAGTGGTCGACGGGTCGTACTTTCGTGGGGCACGGATTATACTTCCGTAGTCCACAAGTCGTACTTTCGTCAACTACAAGTCCTACTTCTGTCAGCAACGGATCGTATATCCGCCAGCTGCAGGTTGCGCCGGGCCGTGCAGGGATTGTCGGAGTATCGCGACTTCGCCCCTTGTTTCTCACTAAGCACAATACTTTAACGTCATGGGATTTTTTAAGAAAATCAAAATGAAAATCAATGGGAAGTGGTATCCCAAGTCGGTTCTGGTGGGCAAGCCCGTCACAACCGAGCAGATTGCAAAGAGGGTGGCTACCGAATCGACCGTTGCACCGGCCGACGTAGCTGCAGTGCTTACAGCTCTCGGGCCGGTGATGGCCGACTATATGTCGCAAGGCCGATCGGTGAAGCTCGATGGTATCGGGTCGTTCTATTTCACTGCCGTGGCTGCCAAGCAGGGTGTGGCAACCGAGAAGGAGGTGACGGTGAACCAAATCACGGGTGTTCGCGTGCGCTTCATTCCTGAGACGCGTTATCGTCGTGAGGGTGGTGGCGGCCGGGTTGCTACCCGTGGCCTCTCGGATGTGGTTATCGACTGGGAGGAGTGGAAAGGTGAGGAGAAGAAGCCTGCCCAGCCAGGGAATCCGTAGAGGATGATGAGATTCTGAACAATCGCTCTGAACAATTAAAAGTCCACTGCAAACCGATGTTTGCAGTGGACTTTTTGGATTAACAGGTAAACGAGTTATAGAACGCTACCTGTAGGTTCGGTGGGTACGTACTTAGGCGAATCGCCGTATTTATTGGTCTCTGGATGACTGTCGAGAAGGGTGAAGATGAAAACGATAACGTTGAGAGCTATGTCGACAAGAGATAGCACTCCGCAAAGGATTAGAATGCCGGAGTTATTTTTGAATCCATCAACCAATGCACGACTGGCGGCATGCTCATCGTCGGCCGCCAGAGCATTGAAGAATGTGGGCCAGTCGATGAGGCTCAACAGGAGAACAAATACGAGGCATTCGATTATGATTCGCGAGCTATCCACCATCCGCTACGACCGGTGTCGTGCAGGCGACGAAAAGTGAGCGAACATCCTGCAAGGGCAAGCGGGAAGATGCCGACGAGGCCAATAATAGGAATGAAGCCTATTGCCATCGAAACGAGAAAAAGTGTGAGGACGCCCCACCAATATTCAGAGCGGCGTATGCGGCCGTTGAATTGAATCATTTTCTTGAATACGTTCTTGGCGGATTCTTCGAACTCTACTTGGGGTGTTTCTTTAAATTCTGACATAATTTATTACTTATTAATTGGTTTGTATTATTTCTTATCGAGGAGGTCGGGGCGTAGTTGGCGGGTGCGTTCGATGGCTTGTTCGAGTTCCCATTGTTTGATTCGGGCTTCGTTGCCGCTAAGTAGAACTTCGGGCACTTGCCATCCTTTGTATTCGCGCGGGCGGGTGTAGATGGGCGGGGCTAGGAGGTCGTCCTGGAAGCAGTCGGATAGTGCGCTTTGTTCATCGCTGATTACTCCGGGGAGGATTCGCACAACGGCGTCGGCTATGATGGCTGCGGGTAGTTCGCCCCCGGTTAGAACATAGTCGCCCACGGATATTTCTCGTGTTATGAGATGGTCGCGCACTCGCTGGTCTATGCCTTTGTAGTGCCCGGCAAGGATGATGATGTTTTCTTTGAGCGAGAGTTGGTTGGCGAGGTGCTGAGTGAACTGCTGACCGTCGGGCGATGTGAAGATAATGTCGTCGTAATGCCGCTGGGCTTTGAGTGCGGATATGCATCGGTCGATTGGTTCGACTTGCATAACCATTCCTGCTTGTCCGCCGAATGGATAGTCGTCTACTCGTCGCCATTTATCAGTTGTATAATCGCGCAGGTTGTGCAGTTCAATCTGTGCGATTCCCTTTTTTCGCGCTCTGGCAAGGATACTTTCGTTCACAAATCCTTCGAGCATTTCAGGGAGCACGGTTATAATGTCTATTCTCATGACTTTTATATTTGATTGAAAACGAATAACGCCGATTGCACCAGCTGAACGATGAGAATGTAGAGCGGAAGAATAAAGGCGCATTGCGCAGGGCCAATGGTGAGGGCGTGATAGACGTCGGCATTGGTTTTTAGTTTGCCGCTAATGAGCCCGTATGTAATGGAGCATATACTCACAATAAAGGTTACAATCGGTATTATACTTACCGAGAAACTGCTTGGCCATAGGCTTCCGGTGACGCTCAGAAGAACGGCGTGGGGGATGGCGGTGAGCAGAACAATAGCAGCGAGGAGAACGATGAGTTCAATACCTACGACTCGCAATGCCATACGTTGCCGATAATGCAGGGGAGCAGAGGTGCGTGGTGAGATAGCAGATGTAAGTCCGCTTGTGTTGAATGCACCTAAGGCTATGGTGACAAGGATTATCCAAACCAGGAAGCGTGTTTGCATGTTGTCGACGAATCGCCCGAAGAACCATCTTATGCCTTCGCTGCTTAGCAATGAATGCGTGTTGAGTTCGGGGAAAGCTGCGGCAATAACCCACGATACTAGAATTAGCATCACTTGGACCACTGCCAGTAAGCATGCAATTGTTCCCAGTTTATTCTTCATCGGGGCGTAGATTGTCGATGTCTATTATTCGTAGTTCGAGGGCGCGCACAACAAGACGGGTTGCGTTGATGCCGATTATGGTTCGGCCGTCGTCGCTGAAGAGCTTCTGCACAAGGTCGTTTTGTCGTTTCTCCAGACTCTTTACTCCGAAAGGCATACAGCGGAGGTTAGCAATTTGCTCTTTGGTGTAACCTAAGGCTAGATGGCGGAGAAGCCGCTCGTCGTATTCGTCGATTTCATAATTCACAAGCGCTTCCTGATGCATAAGCTGGTTGTTAACAGAGTGCTTGAATCGGTTTACAATCTTCTCGAGTATAGGCTGATTAAACACCAATCGTTTGCCGCTCATCACACTAGCCACATCGCCTCGAGTGAGTAGTTCGCCGCTCTTTAAGCATATTCCGTCGGCCCCGGCGTCGAGTACGTCGACCCATAGCTTTTCATTCAGAATCTCGCCGGTAAAGATTAGCACCTTTAAGTTAGGATACATATCCTTAGTTTGCCTGCACAGCTCTACTCCTACGGTTGTAGAGCCGCCGAGTCCGAGGTCGAGCAGCACAAGGTCGGGCATTTGGTTTTTGAGTTGCCGCCAGTAGGTTGCTTCGCTCTCGGCAGTTCCTATTATCTCTGCTTCGGGAATGTCGTTCCTGAAGATTCCTTCCGTTCCTTTGAGCTCCAGAGGAACGTCTTCAACGATGATTACTTTAAATTTTTCCATTTACATTTTGATTTTAGTTTGCACTTGCAAGTGTGACGTCTATAATTGTTTGCCCGCCAACGTTGCGAGCTACTATTCCGCACGCCCGTTGATTGGTTGCCTCGCCATTATCGCGAACAATCTGCCGGCAAATTAGGAATGGTAATCTGTCGGAACCCGGTGCGAACAGTTCGAGGCATTGGATGTCGGTAAGGGAGAGCGCGGGCATTGGCACGTGAAAGAGCATGTAGCCCGAGGATTTGCGCTCGACTGTTGGTTGCAGTCTCTGCTCGCCGTTTTGTTTTTGTAGAATCTCGAACAGATAACGCAGTAGGATAGGGTCGCCCAGCACGGTAGGTTTAGATTCTGCGCTACAAACAAAATCTACCAGGATGTCTTTCAGCTCCACAGGTTTGCATACGAATTTAACAGAGTCTACTTGTCGCATCACCTGTTCGGTGAGGATGGAATATATTTCCTTATAATAGGTAACAAGTTCGTTGAGCGATTGGAGTTCTTTGTCGCGCTGGTCGACGAGTTGCTTGATTCGCGACGGATAATACATCGTTTCGTGCTTGAGCGTTGACAAGCAGTTGTCTAGAATGTTATTACTGATGTGCAGTCGTTGGTTCTCAAACTCCATTTTGTGTAGTTCATCATCGGCCAGTTCGATATTTAGTTTACTCGATTCCCTTTGGTTAACCGATTGCTGCAGCGCTTCCTGAATTTGTTTGATTATTGCGCGCAGTTCCTTAGGGAATCGGTCGCTGGCTATGGTTTGAATGCTACGTTGCTTAGTTTCGGCAGTTGCATCACTGAGAAGAATTCTATTGATTCGTTTCACACGTTCGATGCAGAACTGATAGAACAGTCGGTGACGATAGTAGATGAAATAGTAGGCTGGGAAGATGAGCAGAAGCAATATAACGAGTAGACTGATTGCAATGTTTTTATTCGTTTCCGATTTCTGCATCATCCGGCAGTAGTCACCCAGTTTTCCGTCGGCCGAATTTTCTTTGAACAGATGGGTGTAGATGGTGTTGTTGTATTTATAGAGTTCCCACTCGTGCAATGCAAGAGCAGCTACGGCACTTTCGTTTCTGATATCGAGAATTATGTTATAATCGGTTGGAATTCCGTTGTGCAGCCACTCTATTTCGGCTGGGAGCGACGACATGCTTCCTAGACGTTTCATAAGCTGTTTTCCGCCGGGATGAAATTGCAGATAATATCGGTTTAGATATACTCGACTTGAATCGGCGAAAGCAAGCGTACGCCGATATTGTCCGTTGATATTACTGTAATAGGCCGAGTCGGCATAAGCGTCGGCCTTTGCCAGAAAGGCATTGGTCTTGTTTATTAGCGAATGCTCGCGTCCTGTGGCAAAAGAGGCTATGCTAATGAATGCGGCGAAAAGAATAACTATTGAGCGCACGATTCCTTTCGGTAGTCGGAAAAAGAATCGGCTTCCCCTACCCTTCTCGCTCTCGGCTCCGAGCATGCACACGGAAAAAATCTTACTCGCTTTCTTGTAGGAATTAATAATGCCCTGACAGTTCATAAGTCCGAAGCCATGCGATTGCGTTTCGGCGTTGTCGACAATCATTTTACGGTCGAAGACGTGTTCGAGTTCCTTTGCATCGATTCCTAGGCCTGTATCGGTCACTGCTATTTCTACATAATCGTCGGTCGATTCGGAAGATATTTGAACTCTACCGCCTCGGTCGGTGAATTTGCGTGCGTTGTCGGCCAGTGTGTTAATCATGAAGAGCGTTAATACGGGGTCGGCCTTCACATAATCTGTTGTCGGAACAACCTCGAGAGCGATTCCTTTAAGTTGGAAAGCCATACGCCCCTTGCCAACTATGTCGAACAGATTCTGCAAACGAAAACTTTCTATACGCAGCGACAAAGTACCTTGCCGAAGTTGGATCCATTGCGTGAGAACGTTGTTATAGTCAATAATTTTATCGGTTAGCTCTGATATGTAATCATACCTCTCACATCTCAACGTTTTAGATTCGTTGTTTTTCGTGAGTCGCGAAACCTCGTTAAGCATCCGGTCGATAAGAGGCATAACATTATTTGCCAGCGAAACCTTTGTGCGTTGTTCAAGATTACGACGGCGGTTTTCTTCGGCGTGAATGATACTCATTCCGTAGGCTTCTTGAATCTCATCGTATCGTGCAGCGAGTTGCGACATATATTCATCATTCTGTTTTTGCCATAATTCGAGCGGTCCGAGGAGAGTATTGAGCGGTTTGCGTTTATCGTCGCGCCGTTTCAGATAATGAAACAGAAGCAAGAGCGACAGCACGGCTAAAATCATAAGCGCCACGGCAAGAATCATAAGGTTCAGCTGGTCGGCCGAGCGTTCCAGCTGTCCGGCTCGCGACTCATAATATCTATCCTGCCTTGTTTGTTCTTGGAGGTCAAGATAAACATTTCGATTATAATCGCTCCCTGGCTTAAAGTTCATTGCCGCATAAACCTGACTGAGCTGTTCGCGAATCGATGCTACGAGGTCGGGGGCCTGGGTTATGGCCTTATCGTCGTTGAGCGCTTTTTGCAGATATATGAGGGCCGACTGATATTCCTCTATTTCCCAATAGCAAGCCGCAAGCGTACGATATGAGCCAGCCGTTTGATAAACGTCGCCATATTTTTTGAAAATCTCAACCGACCGCTCAGCCAGGTTTCCTGCCAGCAAACTATCTGGCATCTCGTCGGAATTAATGTATTTCATCGCCGGAATATTATCCTCGATTAATCTCGCCCGATATTTTCTGTTGAGCAGATGCTCACTGATTGCCTGTAAAGAGTTGCCCTCCCAAAACACATAGTCGTGATTACGGGAAATAAAATAACAGCGCACCAAATAGTCGAACTCTCGCTGGTTCACCTCCTCTTCGGTACTACCAGAAAACATTCCACCCGCGCCCACATTATATAAATAGTTCACATATTGCGCCGTGTCCGAACGCAGGTCGCCTTCTGGGTCGATGGCTTCCAGTGCGCGTCGCGACTGACGTTCGAGACCTACATAATAATAGTATGACGAGGTGACGATATAGAACTCCGACATGGCATAAATCATTCTCTCCCGTTGATGCTCGCACAGCATCTCGCGTTCCTCATTAATTCGATGCAATCTATGCAGCGCCATTTCGTGATAGTCATAGAACTCCTTGTTTCTCGACATTCTTTGGCACAGCCTCATCATTTGCACATCGGCAATCATGAGTTCCACCTGATTGTCGGTTATTTTACTAATCGAATCAAGCAGTTCGAAAGCGTGCTTGTAGTTCATCTTCGCAATATCTACGAAAGCTATGGTGTTCATAGCCTCGGCTCGTCCGACATCATATTTTCCAGCCGATACCATCCTTGCCCGACGCGCATACACGAGAGTCGAGTCAAGATTGCGATATCTGAAGTTATATGCCTACGGTTGAGTGAATCGGCCAACTCTTTATTGGGGGATGAACACGCACCAAGCATCGCGCCTACAAGAAGTGCAACTAAAACGAAGAATAATAAACCTGTAACATGTTTCATTTATTTTGTTATGACCGATTTGCGAGAGACAAAATTACTAAGCTTATTCCAATATTTCGGCACTTAAAAAACGGTGTAACCAGTCGCTGCAGATTATTTCGACGCTTAACAAGCAGTGTTGAGTACCGTCGTATTTTATTCCATGGATCTTTACGGGTAATGGAATATTTCGTGTTTTATTAGATGGATTTCTGTGAGTACTAGTATATTTTGCTACATGAATCGCAGCTAATAACATAATATTCTGTATTTTATCAGCTGAAGCTCTGCGAGTAATGGGATATTTCTATTTATTTGCTTGCCCCCCACGAGACTCAAACTGTTTTATTTTACTCTTGTGTTAATGGCGCAACAATTTTCCGATATGATTTCTCTTTCTTGCGAGCAATCTATTACCCCATGTCGATTCGGGCGTTCAGCCTGCATGTAGGGACAGACCCTGTATCTATCCGATATTCACGCCAATTCGGTCTACCAACAGCATAATATTTCTCATGCCTGCTTAACTCGAATATTTATCCTGTCACGGACTAGCGGACAGATACGAGATCTGTCCCCTACATACCGACCTACCAAACCAGGACAGACGAAGAGGAACTCTCTCTTAAACTTAGCTCGCATAAAAAACTCCCTGCATTTGGTTGCAGGGAGTTTTTTATATTCAAAATATTCGACGGCTGGAGAACTGACTATTTTTCGTCTTCTAAGTTCTGTTTCGGTTCTTTCTTGGCAAGCAAGATAAGCTGGAAAGCAAAATCGGTTGTCCATCTCTGCGAGAATCCGAGTCGTTTGTTCACCTGTCGCATTGTGAGAACCGATTTGACAACTCCGGCGTCCGAAAAATCATTCTTATTGAAAATGTCGGCCACAGTTTTTTCAGTCATCGAATAGAGCATCTTTTTGAGAAATCCGGGGACTCTGAGTTTGAACTTCATCAAATTTCCGATTAACATCATCAGGTTCTGTGCATATCCCTGGAACTGGTAGAGATAAGTTTGTGCATCTTGAATTTTGCGGCAGTTCTTTTTGATACTCATGTCTATTTCGTCGAAGAAATTATCGTCGACTCCATATAGTTCTCTCATCATTTTTCTGACACTTGCTTTTTCGGCAGCTCCAAGTTTGTTGTTTACCGTTGCAACCCGAAACGTTTGTTTGTAGGTTCGCAAATCAGGCAACATAGCCAGATTGGTTATTCCGAGTCGCGTTGCCAATGCAGCTTGGAAATAAACCTGTACCAGGGTCATGTAGCTTTGCATTCCACTTGCATTTTGTTGAGCGTCATTGTTTCGTTTGAGGATTTTGCTAAATAAACTCATAGTCTATGTTCCTAAAGTATTTTTCATTCACTGTTTTGACGCATGCAAAGGTAGTCTAAAAGGCTCTCGGAATGTCCTATTCCAGGGCTTTTTTTAGAGTCAGAGCAGTTTATCTACTTTTAATGATTACCTTTGCGAACAGCAATAATAACTCAGAAATGGAAAATCACAAAAAGCATAGTCACATTTGGGTTTCATTGGAAAAGCTAAACTCACTCGGGCTTGATTATGCCGAGAAAATGAAATTCCATTTAATGAATAAATAGTATATGAAAGGTATTGTTTTAGCCGGCGGTTCAGGCACTCGTCTTTATCCTATCACAAAGGGAATCAGTAAACAGTTGATTCCAATTTTTGATAAACCAATGATTTACTATCCCATATCAGCCCTGATGTTGGCTGGTATAAGGGATATTCTCATCATCTCAACCCCATACGACTTACCGGGCTTCCAACGTTTACTAGGTGACGGGCACGAACTAGGAGTGAAGTTCGAATATGCCGAACAACCATCACCCGACGGCCTAGCACAGGCTTTCATCATAGGTGAGGAATTCATCGGAAACGATAGTGTTTGCCTAGTACTAGGCGACAACATTTTCTATGGCGCAGGCTTCAGCGGATTACTTACCGAAAGCGTTCGCAGCGCCGAAAAGGATGAGAAATCGACAGTTTTCGGATACTACGTGAACGACCCAGAACGATATGGTGTTGCAGAGTTCGACTCGAATGGCAACTGCCTGAGCATCGAAGAAAAACCCCAAAAACCTAAAAGCAATTACGCCGTTGTTGGACTCTATTTCTATCCTAATAGTGTTGTCGAGGTTGCCAAAGCCATCAAACCATCGGCTCGTGGCGAGCTCGAAATAACTTCAGTCAACCAAGTTTTTCTACAACGTGGTGCACTGAAAGTTCAAACTCTACAGCGCGGTTTCGCATGGCTCGACACAGGCACACACAACAGTTTATCAGAGGCCAGCACATTCATTGAATGCATTGAGAAACGACAGGGACTGAAAGTTGCCTGCCTAGAAGAAATAGCCTACAAGAACGGATGGATCAGCAAAGACGAACTGATTAGAAATGCACAACCTATGGCAAAAAACGATTACGGTAAATATCTTCTGTTTCTAGCAGAAAATAAAGACATTTGAAAAATATAGATTTCAAGACTGATGATTGAAGAGAAAAACAATTTGGAACAAGAGAAAGGTCAGGAACAACAGGGGTTGTTTTCATTCGACTTTCAGGCCACTTATCGTACGGTTATATTGAACTGGTATTGGTTCATTCTCTCATTGATTATTTGCATAGGCTCGGCAGCGATATATCTTCGCTACACTACGCCAACCTATCAAGCAATGGCCAAACTGCTAATCAAAGACGACAACGGCGGACGACGTGGCTCACAAAGTCTTCAAAACATGTCGAATATCGGCATAATTTCCAATTCCAACGGAATCGACAACGAAATGGAAATCCTCACATCGCACTCCCTGGCGCAAGAAGCCGTTCGTGACCTAAAACTCTACGTGAGCTACAGTAATCAAGGACGAGTGAAAAGTCAGATTGCCTATCACGACCAAGCGCTCAACGTGGATATCGACCCGGTTAATCTCGAAAAAATCAACAGACCGATAAAACTTATCATAAAGAGAAAAGGAAATATCTATAACGTTTCCGGAACCTATTACGTTCCAACCAACGAAGAAAATGCCACAGGCCCCTATACCCTTAATCGTGACTTCGCGACGTTACCCTCAAGAATTCCAACCAAAGCTGGAAACATAATGATTAGTTCAAATGAAGGACGAACTCTTATGGACGAACAAGTGCTCGATGTCACGATTCTATCGCCCAAACTAGCTGCTAATAAATATGTGAGCGGACTACAGGTTGTGCAAGATTCAAAATCGACAACGATAGCCCGACTCCTGCAAATCGATGAAGTTCCCCAGCGGGCTATTGATTATCTGAAACAACTAGTTGTTGTCTACAATCGGCAGGCCAACGAAGATAAAAATACCATTGCACTCCGAACTGAAAAATTCATCAACTCTCGACTCCAAAAAATTAATGTAGAACTCGGCCAAACTGAAGGACAAATCCAAGATTATAAGCAGCGAAATGGGATGGTTGAACTAAAATCGAAAGCAACTAACGTCGTATCCAATCAAAACGCAGCCGAACAGGAGCTAGTTCAGATTGAAACAAAAATAGCTCTTTTCAATACCGTCGCAGCCGAAATAGAAAATGCAGCCCACAACCTTTCGCAAGTTATTCCAGCAAATGTCGGAACAGAAAATAGTGGTTCTGAAATGCTTGTGAGCAAATACAACGAACTAGTGCTCGAACGTAACCGACTTCTCCGCAGCGCATCCGACAATTCGCCAGTTGTTGAACCAATCACAGCCCAGCTCCTCAATCTAAATGCAGATATTCGACGCTCTGTAACAGCCTCACGTAGGAATTTGGAGATTCAACGCGACGCAATTCTCAGACAATACAATAAATATAACGCTGAAGTTCAGGAAACTCCGCAGCAAGAGCGAATGCTCACACAGATAGGTCGGCAACAGGAAGTAAAATCCGGGCTCTATCTCATGCTACTTCAAAAACGCGAGGAAAACAATATCTCTCTTGCCGCTACTGTGGACAAAGGAAAATTGATAGACGAACCGCAATTCGCCGGCAAAATAACTCCTCGCACAACAATGATTATGCTCATCGGATTAGCTATCGGGCTCGGTATCCCCTCGCTAATCCTCTTCTTTGTCCGCTTCTTCAGATACAAAATTGAAGGGCACGATGACGTTGCTCGCCTAACCAAACTCCCCATTATCGCCGACGTTGCAATTGCTAGTAATGCGGCAAAAGGAAAAGCTGACATTGTTGTGCACGAAAACCAAAACAACCAAATGGAAGAGGTTTTCCGCTCAATGCGTACTAATCTGCAATTCGTTTTACAAGAAAAACAAAAGGTTATTCTTTTCACATCCTCAACATCCGGTGAAGGAAAAACCTTCACAGCTGCGAACCTTGCCGTTAGCTTCGGATTGTTGGGCCGAAAAGCCATACTCGTCGGCCTTGATATACGCCGCCCACGATTAGCTGAACTTTTCAAGCTCAAAGACCGCAAAACCGGAATAACAAACCTCCTAATCAAAGAAACTCCAACCCAGGAAGAACTTCGCAGCCAGATTCTGCCATCGGGGATAAACAAAAATCTCGACCTGCTCATGGCTGGGCCAGTTCCTCCTAACCCGACAGAGCTCATCGCAAGGAAATCACTCGAAATAATATTCGAGCTCCTCCGCAACGAATACGACTATATTCTAATTGACACAGCTCCTGTAGGACTCGTGTCAGACACTTTGCAGATAAGCCGTGTAGCCGACATATCGGTTTACATCTGTCGTGCCGATTATACCCCGAAAGTAACCTTTGAAATGATTAACAGCCTGGCCGACGAAAAGAAACTCCCCAACATGTCTATTGTGCTCAACGGTATCGATATGTCTAAGAAGAAATACGGCTACTACTACGGCTACGGACGCTATGGAAAATACGGTCGTTACGGCAGCAACTACGGTCGCTACGGCAAGAATCGTTACGGAGGCTATGGAAGTTACGGCAGTTATGGTTACGGAAACTACAGCTATAGCAACAGCAAATACGGCAACAAAAAAGACAACTCTATAAAACGATAAAGTAACTATGATTATAGCCGTAGACTTTGATGGGACGATAGTCGAACACGAATATCCCAAGATCGGTAAAGAACTTCCTTTTGCTACCGAAACTCTGAAAATGCTTATAAAGGACGGACATCAACTCATTCTGTGGAGTGTTCGTGAAGGTGAACTCCTTCAAGATGCTGTGGATTGGTTACACGAGCATGACGTAGATTTCTGGGCCGTGAATCGCGACTATCCCGAGGAAGAACGTTCGAAAAACAACCATTTCTCTCGCAAGCTAAAAGCCGACATGTTCATAGACGACAGAAATCTTGGCGGGCTGCCTGATTGGGGAACAATTTACCACATGATAAAGAATGGCGAAACCTGGGAAAGCCGAAGTTACGAAGAGCCATCCTACAGCGACACCCAATTGTCAAAGAAAAAACATTGGTGGAACAGATTCTAAACACTAACCCAGCTGAAGAAACCCAAGCAGCACCTATTTTACGGTTGAATTAATGAATGAAACAAAGAAACTAGTAGACTCCATCACAAAAGGTATTCAAGAAAAGAAAGGTCATGGCATAGTTGTTGTCAACTTAACGGAGATCGACAGCAGCATTTGTCAGTACTTCATAATCTGCCAAGGCAATTCGCCACAACAGGTTGAGGCTATAGCCGAATCGGTTAGTAATTACGTTCGCGAAAACAATGACGAAAAACCTACTAACTGTGCAGGACTGGGCAATAATCAATGGGTGGCGATAGACTATGTGGATGTCATGGTGCACATCTTTATGCCAGAAATCAGAGAGTTTTACGATTTGGAGAACCTTTGGGAAGATGCCAAACTGACAAGATTGCCTGAATTGGACTAGAGGTTCGTCGATTATTTTTTATTCATTTCAAAAACAAATCATCCGATGGATAATCAGAATCCCAACAACAACCCCAATATGCCCAAGATGCCTAAATTCAACATGAATTGGATTTATGCTTTAGTCATAATTGCACTAGCTTTGATGTTCTTCGCAAGAGGCAACGGACTACTTTCTTCGAGCGAAGGAATCGAACGCGATTACACAACATTCATTCAATACGTGAATAAGGGCTACGCCACGAAAGTTGTGGTTAACAAGAACGAAAGTACACTGAAGATGTTCGTCAGCCCTGAACACATTCGCGAAATATTCAAACAAGGCATTCAGCAAGTAGGCCCCAATCCTTATATCACGGTTGAAATTGGTTCAATCGATAATCTGGAAGCATTTCTGTCTCAAGCCGTGAAGAACAAAAAAATAACCGGCTTCAGCTATGAGAATAAGAAAAGTAGTCCATTCACCGACATGCTGTTCTCTATTCTCCCCTGGATAGCCATATTTGCATTCTGGTTCTGGATTATGCGCCGTATGAGTGGCGGAGCCGGTGGAACTGGCGGGGTTTTCAGCGTTGGAAAATCGAAAGCCAAACTCTATGAAAAGGCTAACGATCTTGGTATAACATTTAAAGATGTTGCTGGACAAGAAGGTGCTAAGCAAGAAGTTGAAGAAATTGTTGAATTCCTCAAGAGTCCTGAGAAATATACCGAATTGGGAGGAAAAATTCCTAAAGGCGCATTACTTGTCGGCCCCCCGGGAACCGGTAAAACTCTTCTTGCCAAAGCCGTCGCAGGTGAGGCCGGAGTACCATTCTTCTCTATGAGTGGCTCCGATTTCGTTGAGATGTTTGTAGGCGTAGGTGCAAGTCGTGTTCGCGATGTATTCCACCAAGCCAAGGAGAAGTCGCCTTGCATAATCTTCATAGACGAGATAGACGCCGTAGGTCGAGCCCGTTCAAAGAATCCATCAATGGGAGGAAACGACGAGCGCGAAAATACACTCAATGCTCTACTGACAGAAATGGATGGTTTCGGAACAAACTCTGGAGTGATTGTTCTAGCTGCCACAAACCGAGTGGATATGCTCGACAAAGCTCTGCTTCGGGCTGGACGATTCGACAGACAAATACATGTTGACTTGCCGGACATGGCCGAACGTAAAGCTATCTTCCAAGTACACATGCGTCCACTCAAACTTGATTCGAGCGTAGACATCGACATGCTAGCGCGCCAAACACCAGGATTCTCCGGCGCCGACATCGCCAACGTATGCAACGAGGCCGCACTCATTGCCGCACGACATAACAAACAAACCGTGGATAAGCAAGATTTCCTCGACGCAGTTGACAGAATAATCGGTGGACTCGAAAAGAAAACCAAAATTATGACAGCAGCCGAAAAGCGTACCATCGCACTCCACGAAGCCGGACACGCAACTATTAGCTGGTTCTGCGAACATGCCGACCCGCTTGTCAAGGTGAGCATTGTACCACGCGGACAAGCACTCGGAGCCGCATGGTATCTACCTGAAGAACGCCCAATAACAACCAAAGAACAAATGCTCGACGAAATGTGTTCACTCCTCGGAGGACGTGCTGCTGAAGAACTCTTCACAGGAAACATCTCAACCGGAGCCATTAACGACCTCGAACGAGCAACAAAGAGCGCATTCGGAATGATTGCCTACGCCGGCATGAGCGACAAACTGCCCAACATTTGCTACTACAACAATGAAGAATACAACTTCCAGAAACCTTATTCCGAAATGACTGCCAAAGCCATTGACGAAGAAGTACTAACGATGATAAACGGACAGTACGACCGGGCAAAACAAATCCTAACCGAACACAAAGAAGGACACAATCAACTAGCCCAACTCCTCATTGACCGCGAAGTAATCATGGCCGAAGATGTTGAAAATATATTCGGAAAACGCCCTTGGGTGAGCCGTTCCGAAGAAATCCTCGAAGCACAAGAAAACGCTTTGCCAAAGCTCGAAGACATGCCCGAAGCCGTAAAGCAAGCACAAGCCGAACACGAAGCCGCACAAAAAGAAAACAACAACAATGACCGATAAACAAAAAAACCTAATAACTCGCACCATCACCGGCATACTCTTCGTAGCCGTGATGGTCGCAGGCTTCCTGAAACCCCACTACATGGTAGTTCTCTTCGCCATTATAACAGGCGCAACAATATGGGAATATTCAAACCTCGTGTCACAAGTTGAAAACGTAAGAACAAACCGATTCATCTCAACCGTAGCCGGAGTATATCTCTTTGTAGCAACAGCCGCATTAAGGCTCGGGATTGTCGAAGGATTCAGCGTCTTCGTACCCTACATCCTAACCATAATCTATCTGCTCATCGCCGAGCTCTACATGAAAAACCCCAACCCGATAAACTGCTGGGCCTACACAATGCTCGCCCAAATGTACATCGCCCTCCCCCTCTCACTCATCAACATCATCGCCTTCCAAGTACGTCCCGACGGACAACTCACCATCGACATGCTTCTCCCGCTGAGCATCTTCATTTTCCTCTGGACAAACGACACCGGAGCCTATTGCACCGGCTCCCTCCTCGGCCGCCACAAGCTCTTCCCCCGCATCAGTCCCGCCAAGACCTGGGAAGGAAGCATCGGCGGAAGCATTCTCGTTGTAGGCGTTGCAGCTCTCATCGGGCACCTAACCAACACCGAGGCCGACCCACACCAACTCAGCATAATTCAATGGATGGGTCTCGGCCTCACCGTATCTATATTCGGCACCTGGGGCGACCTCATTGAAAGCTTATTCAAACGCACCCTCGGCATAAAAGACAGCGGCAACATCCTACCCGGGCACGGCGGAATGCTCGACCGCTTCGACTCCGCCCTACTAGCCATCCCCGCCGCTACGGTCTACCTCTACAGCATAACCCTAATCTGAACACTTACGCAAGGGATTGCCTTGCCCCATCTTCCAACATAAGTTCGGCTTAAGAATCCGCTTAAGCCCCCATCAAGAACCCGACGGATGAAAAATCAGAGAGTTCTTTTAAGAGAGAGATATTAGCATTAGCAAGTTCCGCACTTCGGCTAACCTCGTTGACTGCTAGCTTCCTACTGTTCCTCCCCTCGGTATTCAAGGTTCTGAAAATCACTGAAACGCCTTGTTTCAGAGCAACTCTCATTTCCTCTTGAAAACGCATACGTATGCCCGTAAATTTCTTCCCGTATGCCCGTAAATTTATATACGTATTCCCGCAAATTTATATACGGGAAGAAATTTATGCGCATACGGGAAGAAATTTACGGGCATACGTATATAATTTCAAGAGCATGCGAATGTAATCACAAGAGCATGCGAATGTAATCACAAGAGCATGCGAATGTAATCACAAGAGCATGCGAATGTAATCACAAGAGCATGCGGATATAATCTCAAGAGCATACGGATATAATCCCAAGAGCATGCGAATGGCGGTACGTTTCTACTTGGACATTAAGGATTTCCTATACGGGCGACTTGTAGGATTCGTGAGATATCCTCTTGCCGTAAAGCGCTATGATACGGACATCTGGTATCATCCGTCTTCACAGATAAGAGCATCGTTCGGGCGAAGTTCTTCATCTTGAGCGGACTCTTCGAACCGATGGTTACACCCCATACTCGGAAAGAATTGCGCCGGTTAGACTAAACCCAACGAATATAAGCTCGAACGGTCACACAAGCCGCATACAAAAAAATCCACTGCAAGCTCTCCTGAACTTGCAGTGGATTTGAGATTATATGAAGCTCATATTTAAAGAACTTCAGACGAGGTAAGAGTCTACTTTACAAACATCTTGCGAACGAAAGAAGTGTTTTCGGCCACTACTTTAACAACATATATTCCGCGCGGCAACGAACCGTTCGGAACAATCTGACCATTGGAATTGTATACGGTCATGGTGCCGTTGAAGCCCTGAAGCTCAAAACGTCCGTCTGCAAAAATGATTTCCGGAGCCAGGAGTTTAGCATTATCGGTTATTCCGGTCACGGGGTCGGGCAGAACCTTAACCTGTGCGGCATTTTCGATTAGGCCCTTGCTGTTTATTAACAATGCAACAAGATGTAGACTGTCGGCATGCTGTATGCTAGCCGGAACGTTGAGTACAGCTGCATATTCGGTTGTCTCGTCGGCCTGTACGCTTGTTGGAACACTTTCTTTAAAGCCTTCGTAGCTGTAGTTCATCCGGGCAACATGATCCATGTCGATAGAAGCATAAGATGGAAGACTCTCGAATCCGCCATATTGCCTTGTCCTCCTCCGGCGAAGTAGTTAGCTTGCGTGTAGCCTTTTATTCCGTTTTCGACTAGCACGAATGATATTCTGTATTTCAATCCATTCTGTGCCGTAAAGAAAGTGGTGAGGGCTTTCGCATTTATCTTCTTCTTCGATGCATCTGTAAATTCGGCTTTCACTTCTACTCCCACATTAGGAGCTATAGCTACGGCCTTATTGTGCGATGCTTCCAATCCAGAAGCCTCGGGTTGTGTGGGATAGTCGAGGTTACGGTTGATGTAGCATTTGGGATATCCGCTAAAGCTCATGCTATTGTAGGATGTGGTTTGAAGCGGATCGCTCTTATGCACAGCTATACCGATGAATGTTTCGGGATATTTCTTTGATAGCTGGTCGAGGGCAACTATTCCCATCGGACACCATCCACACCATGTTCCGGTTCCTTCTTCAACTACGAAGCGTTGGCGTGGCACGGCGTCCATCACCTTTATCTTCGATGTCACGGTGTCGTTACCCGAATAACTGTCAGCTGCACCATCTACCGAAATCAATCTGAACTTTATGGTGTGAGTCTTACTTTCGTTGAATCCGGGATGGTCGAACGAGAATTCCTTTTCGGTGTTAGCTCCCATCGTAGTTTTGAAGTCGGCAACAGTTTCGGCTCCTCCGTCAATACTGTAGCCAACCTGCAAATTACGGGCTACACGGGGCTCATGTTCATTATTCCGAATGGAAGCTTGCATGGTGCGCCTTTCTTTACAATAAAGTCGCGATTGCTGTAAATCCACAGGTCTTTCGGCATATTTTCGCCTGATATTTTAGCCTGAATGGTCAATGCAAGCGCTTTGTACTCCTTTTCAGTTGCATAGTTTTTCCAACCGTCTCCCAGGTCGGCCCAGCAACCATTTTCCGAATACATGTCCGAGCGTCCCATGGAAGCGTTATCGCCTTCATAGCTGTAGCCTATATAGAAAGCCTCGCCATCGATGGTGTAAGGAGAACTCAACTTCACTTCATTCCAACCGTTATAAAGCATTCCTGCTTTTTTAGTTGTTATGCTTGTTCCGTTGAGGTCTTTAGTTATGAACACATTCACTGAATTCGCCATAGCTGCTAGACCGACCTTTACAAAAGAAATAGTCTTGCCTTTATAAAGTTGCGCTATGTCTGCAGGAATATAGATAGCTCCTTTGGCTTTAGTCTTTGACCCGAACTCGCCGGAGACTTTACTGTTACAATATCCCCAGAAACAGTGGGTCGTCGCAGCTTGCATCTGCATTGCCACGAGACTGAAAAGCAACATCAGGATGAAGGATATCTTCTTCATGATTATTGTCCTCTCTATTTATTAATACATACTTTCCTCGTGAATGTCGTCTTGCCGTTCGTCACCTTTACCACGTAGATTCCGCGGGTAAGACGGTCAGCAGAAACGATTCTTCCCGACAGGTCGTAGATGCCTGCAAGTTTATAACCATCAGCCACGATTATATTACCATCTACTATATATAAGCTCTGGTTATCATCGGCCGATGAGTGTGCGATTCCATCAGGAATACCACATAAAGCCTGGGCGTATTGTAAACAATACGTTTTTCAACATCAGCATTATAGTTGCTCACAAACGAAACCACCCGCATATTGTTGGCTTTCCATTCTGGTTTCAAGTCAACAGAATAGGTCTTCTCGAAGTCATAAGCAGAAATGTTCAGAGCATCGCCCCATGCATTGCTACTAAGAACTTTTCTCAATACGCCATTTTGTATAAACCGTGGTTTACCGGTTTGTTGACTACTGACAATACCATCTTCAACCAACCATGTAACCAATCGGAGGTCTGTTTGTTGGGGCATCTCGTTTGTCCCGGCATGTCCGCTGACTTTCACGTTAAGTTTATTACCTGTGACTTTCGGTTCAACATTCAGGTTGATGAACGAATATACTCCCTTGGCCACATTTAAGAACTTCCCGACTATTGTGTCATTAGCAATGAAATAGGCAGGGCCTGGGTCTTCGAAACCTCCTACAATAAGGCGATCTATGCATACAGCAGGAATAAACGGCTTGGCTTTGCCATACAATTCTTCATAATCGGTATCCTCAGAAATACGGAACTGGTCGTTATGAGTCTTATAGTTGCGGTGATGCTTAACACGAACAACATCTTTATCTTTACGCTCTGCCAAAACCTTAGTATATACGCTGTCTGCTATAACACATTCGTCATAGCCTTCGGAGGTAAACTCCTCGAACAGTATTGTACGTTCAACTGGTCCTGTTCCGGCTTTCATCGAGAAACCTGCGTCTTCGGCTGTATTGTCAGAGTTGTAAGGGTCTTGAACTCCGTTCACCTTTGTTACAGTGAACTCAGCTGTGTAGTTTCCTTCCACAGGGATGGAGATATTATCAAGTTCGACTCTCTGTGGGGTATTATTAGGAACATCAAAACCATTGAGAGTAACTTCAGTACTCTTCACACCTTTTGCAGACACTGTCACAGAGAGAGAGTTTACAGGCGTGGTTCCATTATTCTGTATATAGGCAATATAACGTCTTGGTTTGTTCTGCTCTACGAACTGGCTGCCATCTGCCGGAAAAAGTTTCATGAGCGAGATGTCGTTATTAGGTATATTATTTCCGGAGATGATGGCGCGAATACAGATATTCTTTCCTATAGCGGTTGTATTGTCGAACCAGCTTCCATCATATCCATACCAGTTCTTACCCTTTAAGGTGTAATTACTTTTATCGAACAGAAGGCAATCGTAGTCTTCACCGTCTTGCAGATGAAGTATATAGCCTACATAAAGATTCATCCCCTGCTTAATAGTTACAGATCTATCGAACTTAATCTTGTTCCATCCTTCATCGTAACTTAAAGAAACCCCTCTAGCTAGAGTCGTTCCTTGCATATCTTTCAGGTTTGTACATATAAAGAACTCTGCCATATTACCACGCTTAGGCTTTATAGCGAATTCCATAGAATCTATTTTATCTCCAACGTATTTATCTAGCAGTTCGGAAGGGAAGAATACCGCAGCATGATAGGAATGTTGACCTTGAATCTTGGCTATAAGTCCTCGGCTATATTCCGTCGTACAATATCCCAGTCGCATATTAGACCCGGTTGCGGTAGGCGAAATGTTTTCGTGCTTGTCGAAAGTCACTGGTGACAAGCTAAAAATGTTTCTGTCTGCTTTTTGAGCAAACAAGTCTCCCCCTATGATGGGGAGACTTGTAAGTGATAACAGAAATATAAATTTTCTGATAGAGTTCATTCTTTATTTCACATTAAGTTTCACGCTTGTAACAGTACCGTTCTTAGCAATAGTACGTACAATATACAATCCGGCAGGAATGTTTAGTCTCACCTGATTATTATTGTCAACATTGAAAGTCTTAACCAGCTTGCCGTCTACAGTGTAGATGTTAGCAGTCCTTATGTCTTTCATGAAGGTAATTACTTTACTGTTTGCATCGTAGAGGAAATTCTTCTCTGCAACGTAATTATTGCTACCTATACTATTAGGATCGCTAGCGGCCATACCAAGATAGAGAACCGGAGCCGAACCATAGGTCTGAGAGCCTGTTCCTGCAAAAGGTGATTTGCCACCATATTCAAGCGTACGATTAATATTCAGCGTGCTACCCCAAGAGTTGAATACCTTGTACAGAGCACAGAATGCCAGATTAGAAGGAACTGCGCCACTCTTATCGAACACTACAACCAGATTCTTCGTATTGTCATACTTGAATGGGGTCTGCAGGTCGAATGAAAGTATATTGTCAGTACCCGGCTGCAGAGTGAATGTGCCTTCATAAACAAGTGTCAAATTCTTCTCCTTAATCCAATCGAATGCCGAAGTGAATGATTTTGTATCTGTATGGCAGAGATAAATCTTCACGTCAAACGGAGTAGTTCTATCCGTCAGATTGTCATTCGACTTATAGATATAACCGATACGTCTGATTTCATTATCCTTATCGGCTTTGATTTCAGAAGCATAGTAGACAGACTGTGTACGCTCGTATGGGTCGCAGTTTATGGACGGACCATGAGTATCTTCTCCTTCAAACTCACCGCTAGTAACGATGTTCGTCCAAGGAGTAGTTCCGGCTGGCAATACTTTTATGCGAGAAATTACCGTAGTATCGTTGCTGTGATCCTGGTCGCCTGCAAGTTCTACAACACCGTAGAATTCAAACGTACCGTCGGAAGTTGGCTTGAATGTAACAGGAATATCTGCTGTTTCACCGGCTTTCAGCTCTGGAACAGTTGTTGTTTCACCAACAAGCGTCTTGTTTCCTTCATCGTCGCAATAAATCTTAATACCATAATTCTTCTGTGTCTTTGAACCCATATTGCGAACCTTTACGGTGCACTTATTGTCATAGTCAACAACAGCTTCTTGAATATTATCGATAGAGAATGCCTTGAGGTCGTTCTCTGCAACATAGTCTACGTTCAGACCAAAGATTTTGAAACTGTTATACTGACTGTGGGTAGCAATCTGAAGTCCGTAATAATAAGTACCAGTAGTAGGAGCTGTGAACATGTCCTCATATACAACACGTGTATACATGGCTGGATAAGAAGTTCCTGTTTCTGTTCTTATAACAGTTGCATTGGTGAGATCTTCGCTATTCGTGCCAACAACAAGTTTCAGGTCGAACGGAGTATCTCTCTGATGTACATAGAAATCGGTTGTTATACGATAGGTCTTACCACCTTCCAGTTTAAGAGGAGGAGAGGTGACGAACCCGTCAGCTTCTTGATAGTTGCTGTAACCAATCAGACACTTAGAGTCTGCATCGTAACCGCCGCAATAGTAGAAGAATATTGGACGATTATTTGGGCAATACCAACGATTAGCATCGTCCTGGGTATCGAATCTCAAATTGATTGGAGTTGTGAGAGCACTACCAGCCATGATTCCTTCAGACTCAGCAATTGCACCTTTTCCGGCAAGGCTCTTTGATTGAATCTTATAAGAGTATTTCTGCTGTTCACCGAGTGTATTGTCGGTGTAAGTAGTAGCTGCTTGGTCGGTAGACACAACTACATTATCAGGCATACGAGTTAGCGTATATGTGAGCTCCGACTCCTTGATATAACCATTGTTCAAGCCCTTATTTGGAGCTTCCCAAGAGAGTTCGATTCCAGTTCCTTTCTTCTTAATCTGAATATTCTGAACGGCACCAGGAACATCGACACCCATGTAGCAACGGATACTGTCGGGGATACCTAATTCGCCGCTAACGCGCGATGGAACAACATAATAAGTGTTTATGCCATTATGTGGGTTTTGGTCAACCCATTGCATTGCCTGACCCATCTTGTTCTGTGCTTCTACAGTAGCAATAAGGTCAGCATTGGCAGATGAAAGCAAAGTACTTGAAGAAGTCAGTTCGGTTGTTGCTACATTCTGCTTCTTACGATAGATGCGCACTTCTTTCAGTTCGGTGAGAGGAGTCTTATCCCATGCTGTAGTGGGGTTAACCCATTTAATGGTATCGGCCATTGTACCGTTTACATCGGCTTGTGCATCTATATTCGAAACTCGAGCTGCTGACTTGCGTGTGTCTGCAGTTAGATAAGGAATGGTAAGACCAACGAAAGAGTTACCAAGATTGAACCATGATTTAGTGGTGTATTTTCCTGTCTCTACGTCTAGCGTGTAGAGTGTCGTTGCTCCTTGGCGTCCAACTGGTATCCACCAGAGGTCGCCGGTGGTATAGTCGAATCCCATAGTACCGAAGTATATCTGGATATAAGACTCTCCCCATTCGCTCTTACATTCAACCGGAGTGCCTGTTGGGTTGAAGTCGGAGTCGAATTTCACAATTTCCGATCCTACGACCGCATCGTCAGAAGCACTCTTAGTTTTAGGACGTATCATGTAACACGTGCCATCATAGTCGAAGCAGAAGTTGTAGTACACTCTATCTAACCTTGTAACCTCTTCCATCTTTCCATTTGTCTTATCGACAGTGTATAGCATGGAATAGCCCACGATTACTTCTTCTCCGTTAATGGTTTTCTTTTCATAATCCTTTCCAAGAGCATAGAGCTGGTCAGATTTACGGTCATAGGCTATTGTGTAAACGTCATAACCCATGTACCATTTGTTCTTCTCAGCTTCTGTGTACTTGTAAACGACTGTCGTGTCTCCAGTTGCCACATTCAACTTAACGAATGTCAGAGGATGAACGCCATACGTAAACGATTGAGCGTAAACACCATAGAAGTCCTTACCATCGTAAGCGCCACAATAAATACCATAGGCCTGTACCTGGTCGTTCGCTGGTGTGAAATTTTTTACTGTTTCATACTCGGTAGCTTTACCTGTACGGAATTTCACCCAGCCGCGCTTCTTATCCTGACTAGTAAGTTGGCCAGCATACACGGTAATTCCTTTCGACTTATCGTCTATCGCCTTCGGAGCCTGGTATGGCATGCGCGGCGCAGACGCTAAAATAGGTTTGTCCCAAAATGTGGGGAACTTTCTTGCATTCACCTGTCCGGATGCCGGTAATACCGACAGGGCGGCAAACACAAGACTTGCAAAATAGAAATGTTTCATCTTTCTTAGGTTTTAAAATTAAAAGAATACAAGTTTATGTCTATAACAATTTATTGTTCGTCTTGGAATTCAACAGAGTTGTATGTTGGAATATCTCTCGCAAACTCTAATAATCGTGTTCTCGAAATTTCGAATCAGAATAGGATCAGTACGGACATCATCCTACATCAGTCCGGGACTGATGGTACCTCGGTATGGGACTAAGGGTACCTTGGTCCCGGACTAAGGTATTTCGACCATATTCTTCATCTCCGCTTTAGCCTGAGATTTTTCGACAGGTTCCACAACTCTATTATTATTTACTCCGGATGTAGATTATCGTAAGGTTCTCCCACCGGACTGTTCACCGCCGGCAGAGAACCTCACCTTTATATTTATCGTTTCAACGCGATTTTCATGGTTCTTATCATGCCATTCTTATTCACTTTCAATAGATATACGCCTGAAGAAAGCGAAGTCAGCTGGAGACGATCGGTGTTGTTGGCTGCACACACGAGCGAGCCGGAGGCATTGAACAGTTCTGCTTTCTCGCAAACCGACGAGAGGTATAGAATATTGCCTTTCTGATAGATATTCAAACCTTCTCCTCCCACAGAGAGAATGCCGGAGGTTCCGCCTTCCTTGTATTCCAGCATCATGAAAGGCACATAGGGGGACGGGAATATTTCTGACTCCTTCACATTGCTGGTCTGACCGTCGTAATGAGCCGTACGTGCCTTACCGATAATTTCTTTCAGATGCCATTCGGGATGCTGGTTTGCTATGAGTCGCTTTTTGCCTGCAAGGGCTTCGAACTTAAAGTTCAAATTGCCGCCTGTGTAGTGGAAAGGCGTGTCGAACCTTATCTGTAAATCAGCTCCTTCCTTGGGGCCGTTTATGGTTATATTACCTTCGAAGACCTTTGTCCAACCGGTTTCTTCGAATACTCCAATATATGCGTTGTCGGCAGAAAGGAGGTCGGTACGGTCGGTGGTCTTGATATAAATCCTTGCCGGGAATGTAAATTCTCCCTTTGACTTTCCATTATACTTAACCTGCATTGCCATGAAGCTAATGTCTTTCTTCTGGATTTCGTCTTCCATATACAGACATTGTGCCTGCGAATAAGGCATCGAAACGAAGAAGGGAGAGTACCAGCCGTAGGTCTCGTCGGTATTGATTGTTAGCCATTTGCTTGCATTCTTAGCTGCAACTTTGACCTTTATCGGCGAGCCGAGAACGTTGTCTTTCGGATACGTATCACCATCCAAAACAACACGTGCCGATACATTTATATCTCCTTCTGTTGCAGGTGTCCACTTCACGGAAACATTACCCGTTTCATCAGGCATAATTGACACTCCAGCAGCCGAAGCAAGCACTTCATCGGTATCGGCATTAAATAGCTGAACAGTGTAGTTGCTCACAGCTTTCGAACCTTCATTGCCTACGGTAGCTACGAACACCTGTTCAACTTCACAGTTGGCCGTAGCCGACCCTGTGAGACCCTTAACACTCAAATCTTTATCGCTATACTCGCGAAGCGACACGTCCTTGAGGAATATCTGCCCGTGCATTGCATCAGAACAAGCCTGGAAGGCAATATATCCTTTGTCGGTTGCCCCTACACTGAAGATATTCTTGCCATAGAAATAAGTCTCGGAAGCCGTGTGGAATTCCTCCAAATCCTTTATCATCGCGGTAAGACCGGCAACTGTCGGTTCTGTTCCATAGAATACTTTCATCTTCTCCATCACTGGCGTCTTGTCGTCGGGATTAATCCAGTTAGATGTGGAATAAGTATAGCGGAGTTGGTACTTCTTGTCTTTCACGAACGATAGCGGAGGCGAAACCAACCAGTCATCAGCATTATGTTCGCTACGATCGTAGTACGCCGAGGAAGTTTTCGAATTGAACTTCCATGTCATAGCATCGTTATTGTTGTCAATCACAGTCCAACGCCCGAAGTCGTCATTATCATTCAAACTGGATGTAAACGGTATTGCCTCCGAAGCTCCGAAAGCCACTGTATTTGATGTAGAAGACAAACCTTGGCCTTTTCTGTTATAAGCAACAACAACATAGCTATATCCGGCATGCTTGCTGACTCTATCTGTCAGTGTACGATTGGTTGTACGGGTAGCTATCTTTATATTATCGGGAAGCCGAGTAACATCGTAAGATAGCGATGCCTTGTCAAAATATCCATCATGAATTCCTTCAGCAGGTTCGTCCCATGTAAGCGTTCCTTCCGACTCGTTAGCCGTCAATTTGACATTTGCCGGGGCTCCAGGAAGGTCTTCTCCAACAAAAACCGAAGCCTCTTTGTATATACCATCACCCGACGTATTATAAGGAATAATCTTATATATGTGTGTATCATTAGATGGTCCTTCGTCGACCCAACTCATAGCAGCGCCTATGCTAGTTGAAGGTATTCTCTTTACCAGCCGACCATCACGGAATATCTTCACACCGGTTATGTTGGCAAGTGTTTTATTGCGATAATTAAGCGTGGGCATATTCCAAGTAAGAGTAACCTTACTTCCTCCATTTTCCTCGGCCTTAAGTTTGAGGCTAGTAACATAAGAAGGGGCCTCATCTACAACATATTGATAAGGAATCCCCATGGCTAGCAATTGGGTTTTATTGTTGTCGAGCGTACTCTTTATTATCTTTCCCGTCTTAGGATCTAGCTCTACTAGGTAAGACTTGTCATCTTGTGTTTGAGCCTGCCACCATAGACGGTGTGTTGTTTTATCGAATTCCATCGACTGGCTGAAGTTCCCTACATTCAAGCCAAGCCCCTCTGCAGGACTGATTTTCTCTACCGTACAACTCTGATTGGTCGCATCTATCGTACTCTGATTTATCTTAACGAGATTAGCCTTGGCAAAATCACGTTCAACTGTTACGGCATACAGATAACCATCGTCGGCAGAAAGCGTGAGGAATGGCTCGTTAATAGTTGCCACTCTGGCTAATGCAAGCGTTGTCTTGCTTATCTCATACAGATCTGTTGTAAAGGCGTCTGTATCATAATGAATAGCAAATATCCTATCGGTCTTGGGGTCGTAGGTCATTTCGTCCAAAATAAGAGTCGTGCCTTCCGGCAGAGTACTCTTCTTGACATAGGCTCCCGTAAGTGGGTCTACTATACTTAATCCTTGTGGCATAATCACATTAGCATAGAGTATAGTTTCATAGCAATAATAATCTCCACCCACATAGGTTCCAGCGGTGAATATTGGTGTCTTACCAGGAACATTACCATAATCCTTTAATAAAACTGATTTATCAGGCGTATTGGTCTGGAAATTTATGATTCCATTCGTACGATACTTCCAATCATAGCGTAAGTATCCATATATGTTAGCCTCGCCATCAGCAATATTATTTATGGCGTTATGTTTTTCAAAAGCACTAATCTGCTGTTGAGATTGTGCACTACAGAGAGTAAAAACTCCCATAATTAGAGACAGGATTGTAGATATTCTTTTCCTCATAATGTACATTCTTATATATGCCAAATGTTAATTCGGGGCAAAGATACATTTTTCCACTTTATATAATTGCCCTTCTGAAAAAAAAAAGTTTCTTTGCAGGGAAAATTTTATGGTTAAACTCTAGGGCTTCAAATACTGGAAGATACCATAATTCTATTCACAATCTTATTCACATTTAAACCTAAAGTTCTATGAGTAATTTTACAAAAAAATTAATTGTAGCAGGGTTCATAGGATGTTCTGTAATACCGGCTAGTTCACAAGTCAGAAGCAGAACAGCAAATGCGGCCCCGATGACCCCCGAAAAAGAAATTAAAGGTGCTCCTTATTTCAAAGCGATAACTAATCCTCTGGAATATGGCACCGAAGTAGTAACTCTCAATGAAGACTTCTCCAAGTTTTCCACAGGAACCGAAGATGCGCCAGACTTCGACGCAAATATAAACTTCCAGAATCCTGATGGAATCGTTTGGATCAATGTCCTCAACGAGTACACAACAATGCCCGGATGGGGAGCTCACAACGCTTTCCCTGCTGGCGGAAAACTCTTTCTTAATGTTGTTCCCAAGCAAGAACAAGGACATGTAAACACTCCGATGCTGGATGTTAGCGGCTATCAAGGAATTTGTTTTATTTCCTTCAAAGCACGAGTTCCGAATGGAAGTCAGCCGGCATCCTTTGCACTTGTTGAAGCTGCCGAAACTTTCAACATGGCACCCTCATGGCGTAACATGGGAAGTTTCCAACTGCCTGAAGTAACAACCGAATGGAAAACATTCACCTATATGTTCTACGGTGGCGGCAAATACACGATTTTTAATATCGTAGCTATGGATGCATCTCTGCTAATCGACGACGTAAAGGTTTTCCAGATTAACCAATATGCAGCGACTCCAACCGCCTATAATCATAAGAATTATAAAGGAGAGGCCAATGAAGACGCACAGTTCGACCTCAGATGGAGTAAGGTAGCAAATGCCGATTCGTATATCATAAACGTATACAGCAAAGACGAAACCGGAAACATTACAAACTATCTACTGAAAGATTTCTCCAACACCGATACAACCTACACAGTAACAGGCGCACATTCAGGCGATATATACTACTACACGGTTAGTTCCAAGGTTGGAAGCCACGTTTCGATACCATCTCAGGAGGTAGAAATAAAAGACGTAGCATCCCCATTCCTGAAACCTGTCACAGAGATAAAGGATGGAAAATATACCGCATCATGGGACAGCGTACCATCTGCAGAGCGTTATAATTACATAAGCTACTACACTCGCACCGCCGACCAAGCTGGCGAATTCACAATTTCAGACCTGAATCTTGTCGGACTCAAATACTCCAACGGTAAGGAAGTAGAGTTCTCCATAGACAACAAAGACACCCACACGTTCGACCAAGGTGTAATCGACGGTATGTCGCAGGCCGGATGGATTGCAAAAAGCTACGCCATCTACAAAGACGCCCTCACATTCGACGCCTTCCAGTATCTCTACAACCATCAAGACGCAGGTTTAATCTCGCCCGAACTCGACCTATCAAAAGACAACGGAAAGATAAAAATAAACCTCACCGCATGCGGAGAAGAATGCTCATACTACGACAACAACAATGTTGAGCATAAAGGTTACACACAATGTGCTGTGGCCCTGTTCAACTACAATGCCGAGAAAGGCGACTATGAGCAAAGCGAACTTATCTATCCCGGCGAAGTAAAAGGTACATGGCAAGACTTCAGCTGCCAGCTCACAACCGGAACAAAACGCTCCATCATAGGATTCTACGGCGTAAGCTACCCAGGCAACCTCTACCTCAGCAAGATTAAAATAGCTCAGGACTACAAAGCAGGCGAAACTTTCAACGACCCATTCTTCTATGTAAGATGGTTAGATAAAAAATCCATAGAAGTTAATGTGCCCTACAAAGCCAACCAAAAGGACATATATCACAGAGCACAATCCGTGAGAGTAAGCAAAGTATCCCAGCAAAGCATCTCACGCCTGGAGAGTCCTTTCTCAGAGCTTCAATACGTAGGCAAAGCTGTTGTTTCAGGAATCAGCAACACGAAAGCCAACATCTCTGGAGCAACCGTTCGCCTCGAAGGCAACAGCATAGTTATAGACAACCCCGGAAAGGAAAATATCTATGTCTACAACCTCACAGGCGCCATTGTTTACTCCAACACCAGTCGAGCCGCCTCAACCACACTTCCAACATTTGGTCACGGTGTGTTCCTCGTCAAAGTAGGCAAGCAAACTATCAAGCTTACTATGTAGAAATAACCATCGTTTCTTAATCTATAAGAGGATGTGTCCTGAAAAGGCACATCCTCTTATAGATTAAGACTAACCAGCCTAGAAAAAGAAATCATTATTGTTTTATATCTCCTAGCAAACTCAAAGAGCATATAAATTCTTGTTTTATATCTCCGGAAAAATCCGAATATAATTTAAACTACTATTTAACATCTCTGGAAAGTCCCTAATATTATTTTCATTACTATTTTATATCTTCGGAAAGTTCCGAACTTCATTTACACTACTATTTTATATTTCCGGAAAGCTCCTAAAATTATTTTTACTACTCTTTATATCTCGGGGAAGTTCCGAACTTCATTTACATTACTGTTTTATATTTCTGGAAAACTCCTAAAATCATTTTTACTACTTTTTATATCTACGGGAAGTTCCGAATATAATTTTAATTATTGTATAGTATCTTCGGAACTTCCCTTAATTAATAATCAAAATCGGATAGAGAAATATTGAATGATTTAGACTCACAATAAAATCAGGAACCTCTGTAAACAAAGATGCACGACCGTCTGACAAAGCCGAGAACAGTGTAACATACTTGAAATATTACATCGTTTTTTGGAGAGGGGGGCAAATTAATTACCTTTGCAAGCGCCCTTTTCAAAAGCAACTAGAGTTGCGAACAAGACAGGAATCTGGCAGCGAAAAGGTAAATACAAACAATCAACTTTGTAAAAAAGAAATGTCGAACAAAGACGATTATCACGCGAATTTCAACTCGTAAGTGTGAGGATAACGCCCCCGGAACCGGGATGCTAATCCCCACCTTTATATTGTAATCATGGAGATTAGCTGAAATGAAAACCTATTGGAACATAAACGGAAATTTGAGCACCATCAAAGAATGGCAGCCTAATTGTTGGATTCAGGTAACATGCCCAACAGAAAGGGAACAACAAGAATTGGAAGACACATATCACATCCCAGACTATTTTCTATCCGACATCAGCGACACCGACGAACGAGCACGCTATGAATACGACGACGGATGGATGCTCATAATTCTGCGTATTCCATACGTAAAGGAAATACGCTCACGCACACCCTACACTACCGTCCCTCTAGGAATAATCCACAAACGCGATGTAACCATAACCGTGTGCAACTTCGAAACAAACATGATGATAGACTTCGTTTCGTTTCAGCAAAAACGCGGAACAGGATTCACGGATTATGTAGACCTAATTTTCCGACTTTTCCTCTCGTCGGCCGTATGGTATTTGAAACGGCTCAAACAAATCAGTACGCTCATCGAAAAAGCAAAGCGGAATCTAGACAAAGGCGTGAACAACGAAAGTTTGATAGGGTTGAGTCGGCTACAAGATTCGCTCACCTATTTCGTTACCTCCATTCGCGGAAACGAAAATCTGCTGGCCAAGCTGAAATTCAAACTTCAGGTGGACGAACTAGATGCCGACCTGATTGAAGACGTTAACATCGAGATGATTCAGGCACGCGAAACAACAAACATATATTCCGACATCCTCGAATCGACAATGGATACTTATTCCAGCATCATCAACAACAACATGAACACAGTTATGCGAACACTCACCTCGGTTTCAATCATCATGATGTTCCCCACGCTCATCTCATCGCTCTTCGGAATGAACCTTGTCAACGGAATGGAAAAAAGCCAATGGGGATTCATCATCGCACTCATCATATCGGTTGTCGTGTCGGGAGCCTCATGGTGGATACTCCGCCACAAACGACTGCTTTAAGTTGGCAAAAACCAAAACAAGCAGTGACAGCGAGCCTTTTAGAAAGAAAATAAGTAAGTTTGCAACGCAAGTTTTGAAAAACTCAAATAAATAAATCCGAATTCAAATGATCGACTCTCAAGAGAATCTCCTCAATCAGGAGACACAAGAAGTTAAGCCCAGCGAAGAGGTTGTTGTCCAAAACAGCTCTGAAGAAAACTCTAAAGACACCCCACAAGAGCAACAACCACATCCCAGAATTTTCAACACCAAACACGAGGTGCTAGAGAGAATAAAGGAAATAGCTCACGACGAGGAAATACCAAAAAAAAGCGAGACAGAATATCTCAAAATGGTATTCTATAAACTCCTGGGAGCTGAACGCGACGCACAACAAAAAGAGTTCATACAAGCCGGAGGAGACCCCGAGAAATTTCAAATCAGACCCGACATCGAAGAAGAAGAATTCAAAGTCGAGTTATCCATCATCCGCGAAAGACGGCAAAAAATCGTCCTCCAGCAGGAAGAAGAGAAACAAAAGAACCTCGAGCGTAAATTAGCCATCATCGAACAAATAAAAACAATGGCGACAACGCCCGAAGAGGCCAACCAAAATTTCCAGGAATTCAAAGCACTACAACAGGAATGGAAAGAAATTAAACTCATTCCAGCCGACAAGGTAAGCGAGCTCTGGAGAAATTATCAGCTCTACGTTGAACAATTCTACGACCTGCTGAATCTAAACAGAGAAGCACGCGAATATGATTTTCGGAAAAACCTCGAAAAGAAAACAAAACTCTGCGAAACAGCCGAACTCCTCACCGAATTCAATGACCCTGTAAGCGCATTCCATCAACTGCAAGAACTGCATCAAGAATATCGCGAAACCGGTCCTGTCGAGAAAGAACTTCGTGAACCCCTATGGGAACGATTTAAAGCAGCGAGCACCATCATCAACCGGCGCCACATGCAACACTTCGAGGCCATTCGGGAAGCCGAAAAAGAAAATCTAGAAAAGAAAACAAAACTCTGCGAACAGGCTGAACTCATCGCACAAAAAGAAAATCGGAAATCGGCCGATTGGGAGGAACATTCAAAAGAAATCATGGCTCTGCAGGCCGAATGGAAAAATATCGGAACTGTACCACGTAAGTTCAACACAAAAATCTACGAACGCTTCCGCACAACGTGCGACGAATTCTTCAAACGCAAGTCGGAGTTCTATAAAAATCTCAAAGCTCGCTTCCAGGAAAACGTCGACAAGAAAAAAGCAATCATCGAACAAGCACGCGCCCTGAGCGATTCTACCGACTGGAAAACCACAGCCGAAAAGCTCATAGAACTCCAAAAGGAATGGCGTAAAATAGGCATGGTGCCAAGAAAGAATGCCGACAAACTTTGGGAAGATTTCCGGGAAGCCTGCAACAAATTCTTCGACGCACGCGATGCCAACAGAGCCGATACAAAAGGAGAACAAAATGAAAATCTCAAGAGAAAGAAAGAAATCATAGAGCAACTCAAAGCTCTTGAACAAGAAAAACCCGATAACGCCGCTGAAACGCTCAACAACCTAATCGAAGAGTTCGGAAAGATTGGTCATGTGCCATTCAAATCAAAAGAGCGAATCTACAACGATTATCATTCAATTGTCGACCAACTGCACAAGATGCTCAATATAGACGCCTCTCGCAAACGTATCGACGATTTCAAGGGCAACATAAAGAAAATGGCCGAACGCGGAGTCTCCGCACTTAACACTGAGCGTTCGCGACTAATGCATCGGTTCGACCAGCTTAAACAAGACATAAATACCTATGAAAACAATCTCGGCTTCCTGAATGCAAGCAGCAAAAAAGGCAATAATCTCATTGAAGATATGACACGCCGCATCGAACGACTGAAAAGCGATTTGGAAGAAGTGAAGCAAAAGATTCGTATCATAGACGCCGAAAACAAATAAACGCGATTCTCCCACGAATTGCCTGAAAAAAAAGAGAGGTAAAAGTCTTTGAACTTTTACCTCTTCTTTTTTATTCTACCACTTCGGCGTCGTCTTTCTTTTTGTGAGTCACCTTGCGTTTCTTGGGTTTATCCTCGATAACAATCTCCTCTTGCACTCCGGCTAGTTCGGGGTCGATGAGGATGCGACCGCAATATTCGCACACGATTATCTTTTTATGAATTTTGATATCGAGCTGGCGCTGGGGCGGAATCTTGTTGAAGCAACCGCCACAAGCGTCGCGCTGCACATAAACAATACCTAGACCGTTGCGGGCACCACGGCGGATGCGCTTAAAACTGCGAAGAAGACTCGGATCAATTTGCGTTTCGAGTTCGGCGGCCTGCTCTTTGAGGCTTTCCTCTTCTTCGCGGGTTTCTTGCATTATTTCGTCGAGTTCCACTCGTTTTTCTTCCAAGTCATGTTTACGTTCTGCGGTCAGTTCTTGGTTTTCAACGAGGTCTTTCTGGCGTTCTTCAACCTTCAACTGGGCTTCTTTAATCTTTTTGGTACAGAGTTCAACTTCCAGTTTCTGATACTCGATTTCCTTGGTCAGGGTATCGTATTCACGGTTGTTGGCCACGGTTTCGAGTTGCTTGTTGTAGCGTTCCAAACTTGCCTGAGCCTCCTGAATTTGAGCTTTCTTCTGACTTATGGCTTTACGGAACTCGCTGATTTCAGACTTAATCTTGTCTATTCGCGTGTTGAGTCCGGCCAGTTCGTCTTCGAGGTCTCGCACTTCGAGGGGCAGTTCGCCTCTCAAGGCCCGCTTTTCATCGATTCCCGACAAGGTGGTTTGCAACTGGTAGAGATTCTTCAGTTTGCTCTCTACAGAGATTTCGAATGATTCTGTCTTTGTCATATTTCTGTAATTTTATAGATATACAATTGGATTTGTGTTTGTTTCGGAGATGATGCAGCTCACGCCCGGGCAGCCACGCTCGATTATAGATTTGAATATTTCGGGGGTGAACTGTTCGCTTTGGTAGTGCCCGATGACGCAGATTTGTATTTCCTGCTCATGTCCGAAGTATTCGTGATAGTGCATCTCGCCGGTCAGGAAGGCGTCGGCACCAGCTTTTATGGCGTCATCCAGCAAGAATGAGCCAGCCCCGCCGCACAGGGCAACCCGTTTAATATTACGCTGCAAGAGCTGGTTGGCCTGTAAACATTCAACATTGAATCTTGTTTTAAGCAGTTCGATGAACTCCCTGGCAGACATCGGATGAGGCAAACTGCCAATAATTCCATCGGAGCCACATACCGTTCCCACTTGTTTTTCTTTACCGATGGGACGAAGGTTTTGCAGTCCCAGTTTCTCAGCAATCTTATGGTTCACCCCGCCTTCCGCGGCATCGATATTGGTGTGCATGGCCACGATGGTTATTCCGTTTTGGATTGCATTTCTAACGATTCGCTGAACCATGTTTTCATCGGCCACACGGGCCAGTTTGTGGAATATAAGCGGATGATGGGCCACCACCAGATTGCACCCGGTATTGATAGCTTCGTTGAGCACATCGCCGGTCACGTCAAGACACAATAAAGCCCCTGATACTTCCGTCTCTGTCAATCCAACTTGCAGGCCGGCATTATCGTAGTCTTCCTGCAAGGGCAGAGGAGCGAATTGTTCAAGGGCGTTGATTACTTCCTTAATTTTCACGCTACGCATAAGATTTTTGAGTCGCAAAGATAATTAGATGTTCTCCATTAACCGTACACATGCTTCATCTTTTTCAATTTAGCTGATTGAATCTCAGTATAAGTATGCGTAAAAGCGCCGGGTGGTTGAGAGTGTCTTCGCAGTTCGATTTGCGAGACACCGGACGAGTGAGGGAGTCATCGCAATTTGATTTGAGAAGCGCCGGGTGGTTGAGAGTGCCTTTGCAGTTCGATTTACGAGGCACCGGACGGGTGAGGGAGTCATCGCAATTTGATTTGAGAA
>NZ_BAKH01000027.1 GCF_000614105.1 Prevotella micans DSM 21469 = JCM 16134 | reverse complement strand
AACTAGTTGGCCTTGCAACACCATTGCAAACAAGAAACCAAAAAGTTTGGGCCTTGCAACACCATTGCAAACAAGAAACCAAACAGTTTGGGCCTTGCAACACCATTGCAAACAAGAAACCAAACAGTTTGGGCCTTGCAACAATGTTGCAAGCAAGAAACCAAACAGTTTGGAATCTGAATGTCGTAATAATCTTCTCACGTAGAATTCGATATCTATAAAGAGCTATAACGCAGATTAAATTCATCTTAGATTATCTTACCTTTGCTCACCTAAAAAGGCAGACAATTAGGTATATAACCGAATTTCGGCCATCACAAAATGAAACGCAAAACAATGAACGAAGAACTACAAAACTCAACGGCACGACGACCAAACAGACGACGTGAACCGATGAAAAACGACCGTTTCCTGAAACTTAGACAATGGCTCAACGCAATTTTTATGCTCGGAGCCATTGTCGGAGTAATTATATATCTAAGTCCCGAAACAAGAACCGTCGGCACCATTATCATTCTTGTCGCTATAGTTTTCAAACTCGCCGAAGCCGCACTCCGAATTATCCGTTGATGAATCGAACACTTTTCTCATTTATTCTTTTGTTGATAGCTGCATCAGTAGTCAAAGCACAAGATGTGAATAATCGTAACGACGATTCGTTCGCAGCCGACGGATATAGAAACGACCGAAATTTCGGCCGCTCGGATTCCATTCAGAATAATCACAAAATAATTCCGCGAGGACTTAGAGTGTGGACAATCGACGAGAGATTCGGCGATAAACACTCCGCCGTACCCGACACAATGTCGTACATGTACATGAACAGCATCTTCACCACCGGACTGCGGAGCGAATTCAACGCCCTGGGTAATCTGGGTGCACCGCGGCAAAACAGGATATTCATAGACCGGTCGAGCGTATCGGAATTTCTTTTCACCGACCCATACAACTTCATCGTAAAACGCCCTAGCGAAGTACTGTTCACCTCAACCCTGTCGCCAATCACGGTAGCATCCTACAACACAGCCGGCAACCGTACCAACGGCGAAGACCATTTTAATGTACTCTTTGCCGTAAACGCCGGACGCAAACTGGGCGCAGGTTTTCAATTAGACTATCTCTACGGACGCGGATACTATGCCAATCAAAGCACCTCACACATCAATTACTCCATGTGGGCAGCCTATCAGGGCGAGCGTTATCAATCCAATTTGTTACTCTCGCTTAATCATCAAAAAGTAGCCGAAAACGGTGGAATTGCAAGCGATGCCTATATAACTCATCCCGAATCGTTCAGCGACTCGTATAGCGAGGACGAAATTCCAACCATATTGAAACAAAACTGGAATCGCAACGATAATCAGCACATATTCTACAATCATCGCTACAGCTTGGGATTCTTCCGTAAAGTTCCAATGACTAAAGAAGAAATCGAAGCCCGGAAATTTGCCATCAAATCACAGCAAGCCCAAGCAAAACAAAAAGCTAAAGAAAAAGCACGCAAAGAAGCCGAAAAAAACGGCGAAGAATTCGACGAAGAAGAATTCGAACGGCAAAACACTTCGAGTGGAAGGCCCGACGACGCCCGTATTGCAGGCGATGCACCGGTAGCAAAGCCCAAAGCAAACGACGACCGACTCACAGTTAGCCTACAGGATTCAGCACAGATGGCCGAGTTGGCCAAGATTCCAACAACAAAAAAAGATACCGCCTCGCAGTGGATGAAAGACGAATATGTACCCGTAACCAGCTTTATTCATACGGCGCGATTCGACAATTTCCGAAGACTGTACCAGGCATATCAGTCACCTGCCAATTTCTATGCGAACAATTATTACGCATCGAACACCTTTTCCGGCGACTCCATTTATGACCGCACCCGCCATTGGTCGCTCAAAAATACGGTTGCCGTAGCCCTGCTCGAGGGATTTAATAAATGGCAAAGGCCGGAGTGAAAATATTTGCATCGCATGAGCTGCGTCACTACGAACTACCCACAACCGACGTACCTATAGGTTCGCCGTCAGTTAAATTCAACGGTTACGAAAGCTGGAACAAACACGACATTTCAATAGGCGGACAGCTACTGAAATCCGAAGGAAAAGCTCTGCACTACGACATCGCCGCCGAAGCATGGCTAGCCGGCGACCGAGCCGGACAATTGCATATCGACGGGCACGCCGACCTCAACTTCTCATTACTGGGCGATACCGTAAGACTAGCAGCCACAGCCTTTTTACATCGCTCGGCCGCATCCTTTTATATGAATACCTTCCGCTCGCGACACTTCTGGTGGGACAATAATCTGGAGCAAATGATACATTCGCGCGTCATGGGCGAATTTGCACTGAAAAAGATAGGAACGAAAGTGCGCGTGGGATACGACCTGCTGAAAAACTACACCTACTTCGGCCTACAAAACAACCGACGTGCAAACGGCGACAATTTTCTCATCGAGAATCTTCAAACGAATGTTCGACAGGAATCGTCGGCCATAAGCCTGCTCACACTGCAACTGCAACAAAACTTCAGCATCGGTCCGCTAAACTGGGAAAACGTACTCACACTACAGAAATCCAGTAAGAAAGATGTTCTGCCAGTCCCATTGTTCAATGCTTACACCAACCTTTACCTGCGGTTCAAGATAGCCAAGGTGCTGCATTGCGATCTCGGTGCCGACCTGCGATATTTCACCGAATACTACGCTCCGGAATATATTCCCGGCATCGGAGCTTTCGGAATTCAAGAAACCGCCGCCAGTCGCACCAAGATTGGCAACTACCCAGTTGTGAACGTCTACGCAAACTTCCTGCTTCAACACACACGTTTCTTCATCATGATGTCGCATGTTAACAACTACAGCGGCGGCGAATATTTCTTTACGCCCCACTATCCTCTAAACGGTCGGATATTCCGCGTCGGTCTAAGCTGGAATTTCTTTAACTAATCTGCCATCGAATGACAAATGTCAAGACAAACTCGCCTAGGGCATGGATTCTTGCAGCCCGCCCGAAAACCCTCACCGGAGCCGCCGTGCCTGTGATGATTGGTGCCAGCTATGCCTTGAAAACTAGCGGATGGCACGAGTTTCGTGCTCTGCCCGCATTGCTTTGTATGCTATTTGCTTTCATGATGCAAATCGACGCGAATCTGGTAAACGATTATTTCGATTTCCTCAAAGGCAACGACGACACAACCACCCGAATCGGTCCACGCCGAGCCTGTAGCGAAGGATGGATAACCGTACGAGCCATGCGCCTGGGCATAATCATCACAAGTATTGTTTCGGCCCTACTCGGCTTGCCGCTCATCCTTTTCGGCGGATGGGAAATGATTCCTGTAGGCGCATTGTGCCTACTGTTCTGCTTCCTCTACACCACAAAACTTTCCTATCTCGGACTGGGCGATGTGCTCGTGCTCATATTCTTCGGTATCGTTCCCGTTTGTCTCACGGCCTATGTAAGCTCGCGTATCCTTTCGATGGAAATATTATTATCCTCGATTGCTTGCGGAATAGTTATCGACACTCTGCTCGTTGTGAATAACTATCGCGACCGTGACAACGACCGACGCGACGGAAAGAAAACTCTGGTTGTACGAATCGGCAGTCGACTGGCCGAACAGCTTTACCTGTGGCTCGGCCTAGTGGCCAGTATAATTCAAGCCATAATAATTGCAGATATCAAAGCCACGGCACTCGTGGTCTACGCAACTCTACACATCGCTACCTACAGGCAAATGTGTGCCACGAATCACGGAAAACAACTCAACCGAATCCTCGGCATAACCGCCCGTAACATGTTTATCTACGGCATAATCGTCTCGGCAATCATAATCCTCACATAAAAACTCTCATGATACAAAACGCAAACCTCGACCTAGTAGCTTTCGTAGAGCAGCAAATTCTGCCACGCTATGCCACATTCGACAAAGCCCACGGACTGATACACGTTCAGCGCGTCATCAACAACTCACTCGAACTGGCACAGATAACCGGCGCCAACCGCAACATGGTTTATATCGTGGCAGCCTATCACGACCTCGGAATGGAAGGTCCGCGTGCAATTCATCATCTCACCGGAGGAAAAATTCTCCAAAACGACGCCCGATTGCGCAAATGGTTCTCGGCCGAACAGATTCGCATCATGCGCGAAGCCGTTGAAGACCATCGGGCCAGCAGTTCGCGAACACCGAGAAGCATATACGGAAAAATTATTGCGGAGGCCGACCGTGACCTGGAGCCCGAAATAGTATTCACCAGAGCCATACAGTTCGCCATTGAGAACTCGCCAAATGCTCCGGTCGACAAATTATGGCAACAGTTCAAACGACACATCCACGAAAAATATGGTCGAAACGGCTACATAAGTCTCTGGATTCCCAATTCGCCCAACGCCCGAAAACTCGAAAATATTCGCTTCTCAATTGACAATGAAGAAACCCTCAAAAGCATCTTCGACAGAATCTATCTGCAAGAAACATCCCACCTGATGAACAACGAACAACTAATGCAGCGCGCCATCGAACTCTCAATTGAGAGTGTGGCTAATGGTGGCGGACCGTTCGGCGCCCTCATCGCACGCAACGGCGAAATCATAGCCGAAGCAAGCAACAGTGTAACTCTAAGCAACGACCCCACAGCCCACGCCGAAGTGTCGGCCATCCGTAAAGCCTGCCAAAACCTGGGCACGTTCAACCTGTCGGGTTGCGTAATCTTCACCTCATGCGAACCATGTCCAATGTGCCTCGGTGCAATCTACTGGGCCCGGCTCGACAAAATACTCTATGCCAACACTCGCAAAGACGCCGCTGCTATCGGGTTCGACGACGAATTCCTCTACAAAGAATTAGCCCTCCAACCGCAATATCGCAGTAAACCATCCGAAACCATCATGCGTTCTGCCGCCCTCGTAGCCTTTGAACAGTGGCAGAAGAAAAGCGACAAGACCGAATACTAATCCCTCCTTTTTAATAAACCGTCCTCACTTATATATCTTATACCCGAGTTCGGTTTAAGAACCAGCTTAAGCCTCCGATGAGCCAATGTGTAACAACGGATGCCTATTCGGGCGCTAGCCCGCATATGTAGGGACAGACCCCGTGTCTGTCCGAGCCCCACATCAATTCGGTTTACCGACCGCATAACAATATTTAGTCCTGTAGCGTCCGGATGCGGACAGACACGGGGTCTGTCCCTACATGCGGTCGTTCCGACCGAGTGGGAGCCTCTATCAAACTGAGCTCGCATATTTTTTGTTTTTTCATCACAGAGTGTCTGCGGTCGAAAATCATTTTTGTTTTTCCGTCACAGAGTGTCTACGGACGAAAATCATTTTTGTTTTTTCGTCACAGAGTGTCTGCGGTCGAAAATCATTTTTGTTTTTCCGTCACAGAGTGCCAGCGGTCGAAAATCATTTTTGTTTTTCCGTCACAGAGTGCCAAACAACGGATGCCAATTCGGGCGGAAGACCCGCATGTAGGGACAGACCCCGTGTCTGTCCGCCTCCACGCCAACTCGGTCTACCGACCGCATAACATATTTCCCCATCGTCCGGGTGCGGACAGACACGGGGTCTGTCCCTACATGCGGGCTAGCGCCCGAGTGGGAGACTCTATTAAACCGAATTCACATATATCTATCATGCCATCGGGTTAAAATAAAGCTAACCCGGTGACCGATTTTCGCCCCCCGAGTTTCAGGGACGCCAACTCGGTGACCGTTTTTTGCTCCCCGAGTTTCAAAGACGCCAACTCGGTGACCGTTTTTTGCTCCCCGAGTTTCAAAGACGCCAACTCGGTGACCGTTTTTTGTTCCCCGAGTTTCAAAGACGCCAACTCGGTGGCAGGTTTTTGCTCCCCGAGTTTCAGGGACGCCAACCCGGTGACCGGTTTGAACCGTTTTAATTCTCAAGAGCTTGAACATACTTAAGGGAATAATCTCCTGAAATTATGTGATATAAAACATTTTACCTAAATTTGTGAACAAAGGTTCCGACCGACTATTCCATTCCGAATCATAACTCAATAAACAATTCACGCGATATGCAAGAAACCCCATCATTCATCCTGAAAGTTTACCTCCACAAGCAGGGCACAAACCCTAGTATTAATTAATTTATAAGAAAGGAACTTGATTATGAAAAAACATTTATTCCTTGGTTTTATCGGACTATTAATGTTCGTAACACCCTCTTATGCCAACGGTGATGAAACGCTCATCCCAAACCGATGCAACATTGAAAACAGCCTCGTGTACGAACCTATAAACGAGGTTAGCATTGCATTCATTGGCAGCATTGCTGTTGCCAAAGACGCAAAAGCAATCATTACGTGCGGCGACAAAACAATGGCAACCGGTGCAATTACATCCTACGACTATCATACGAAAGATAGTACGGAAGGCTTCGCCATCATAACCTTCGACAATATTGCTCTTCCCAAAGGCAAATCCTACAAATTGGAAATCCCATCGGGAGCAATTTATCTGAAAGAAAATCCAGCCGTTAAAACAGGAAATCTCAAAATCGATTTCAAAGTTCCGGAAAAGATTACAGGCGCCGAATGTTCGGTTAAGAACGGTTCCTATGTAAACTCTGAACAGATGATTTGGTTCTACTACAGAACGGAGACCGAACCGATTGGAAAACCAACCATGACACTGTATCGTGAGGGAGTTCCCGTGAGAACCTTCGAGGCTCATGTGGGCTGGGATTGGAACTTGGGACAGGCGTATGTCGACTTCGGAACTCCAATTAACTTCGAAAGAGACGTTCACTACTCTGTCGTGATGCCCGAAGGAAGCCTGAGCCCCAGATTCCGAACAGACATAACCAACGAAGAAGCAAGAGTTGATTTCATCGGAGGATATACCGAGCCGGCCGACTCGATAACCTATGTATGGTGCAGCCTCTACGACCAGCGCGACAGCACCGACGTGCTCGGAGAGGTTCGTTTCTTCTACGACCGACCCATCATGCTTTCGCCCAACCCGAAGATCCAACTGTTCGACACAGACGACAATCTGATTAAAGAAGTTACCCCAACACTAACCGAAGAAAACGGGAAATGGGTTGTTTTCTGCGATTTCGGCGGCGTGAAAATTCCGAATAGAGGCTGCAACATAGTCATTCCCGAGGGAACCATCATCTCGGCAAACGGCAATGTGGCAGTAAATTCCAAGAACAAACTGGGTGTGAATATATTCACCGAGGTTGACAAGGTATCTACCAACGACATCAAAGTCAAGGTATCCAATCTTAGAGTCATCATCGACAATGCCCCAATAAACGAAATGCTGACCGTGTATTCTACCGATGGAAAGAAAGTAGTCAATCACCTTATATCCTCTCCGTACTTCACATTTGAATTGCCTTCAAAGGGTGTCTATATCATTTCCATTAACGGAAAATCACTCAAAGTTGCTACCCAACGCTAGTTTGTTTTGAACAATCATCATCCATCTCCTATTTGTGGAGTAAACATAAACACAGGGCCGGTTCTCTTATTGAGAACCGGCCCCAATTTTTTTATTTCAGGGGCTAAAAAGGTTTATCGGAACGTCGCATTCCGGTAATATTACGTACATAACCCCATTCAACATTCCTCCCGAACTCACGTAATAATTGTTATTGATGCCAGGCCGATGAAATGCTACCCGCCAAACATCCCTAATACATAGGCTGCCTAAGGGCTAGCATGGAGTTATTCGACTTTATTATTTACTTTTGCAACTCTTCAAACCAAATGAGAAATAAGACAATCATATTCTTTCTACTCTCAGCCGTGATGTTTGCTGTAGCCAGTCGCGAGGTGTCAAGTTCAAGGACGACGCCCCGACGAATGGTTAACGACAGCATCGAAGTGGCAGTCGATTCTCTCATTCGGAACATCAAACCAACAACCGCTCCCCAATCAATTACCCTAGACACCATCGGAATGGACTCACTCGCACGAGCCATATACATGCACAATAAATCGGTCGACGATTCAATTCGAGCCGACAGTCTACAACGCATGAAATCGAATGGAATAGAATCGCCGGTAACCTATTCGGCCAACGACTCGCTGGTCTACGACGCCGAAAGCGGTATGGCCTATCTATACGGCTCTTCGAAGGTCGACTATCAAGCCATGAAACTCACTAGCGACAAAGTGAGTATCGATATGGCCAAGAATACCGTAACCGCAATCGGAACACCCGACTCGACAGCCGACGACGGACAAAAAGGGAGACCACTCTTCTCCATGGGAAAAGACGAATACAAAAGCGACACGATGGCCTTCAACTTCAAATCGAAAAAAGGACTCATCAGTGGAGTATACACCAAACAAGAAGATGGATTCCTAACCGGCGAACGAGCCAAACGTGACTCATCGGGAGTTATATACATACAGCGCGGACGCTATACAACCTGCGACGCTCCGCATCCCGACTTCTACATAGCGCTCTCCAGAGCCAAAGTAAGACCAAACAAAGACGTGGTATTCGGACCAGCCTATCTTGTGGTGGCCGACGTTCCGCTGCCACTCGCTATACCATACGGTTTCTTCCCATTCTCAAAGAAATATTCCAGCGGATTCATCATGCCAAGCTATGGCGACGAAAGTACGCTGGGATTCTATCTTCGCGATGGCGGCTACTATTTCGCCATAAACGACAAATGGGACCTGAAACTCCTCGGCGAAATCTATACCCTCGGCTCATGGGGCGCGAGTGCAGCCAGCAACTACCGTAAACGCTACAAATACTCTGGTTCGCTCCTGGTGAGTTATCAAGATACAAAGACAGGCGACAAAGGATTACCCGACTTCACCGAACAAGAAAGCTTCAAAATACAATGGAGCCACAGACAAGATCCGAAAGCCAACCCATTCTCGTCGCTTTCGGCAAGCGTGAACTTCGCAACATCAAGCTACGAACGAAATAATCTCAACAGTATGTATAACCCACAGCTCATGACACAATCCACTCGAACATCGTCGGTGAGCTGGAGTACTAACTTCTCGAGCATCGGCCTCTCACTTAGCACTACAATGAATCTGTCGCAAAACACACGCGACTCAACCATACAACTCACACTTCCCGACCTGAACATAAACCTGAGCCGATTCTATCCCTTCAAACGCAAGAAAGCCGTTGGAAAAGAACGCTGGTATGAGAAAATTTCAATGAGTTACACCGGGCAAATCTCAAACTCCATATCAACAAAAGAAAATCGGATCCTACACAGTAATCTCCTTAAAGATTGGAAGAACGGCATGCAACACAGCATACCAATCCAAGGCACATTCACACTCTTCAAGTATATAAACATGTCGCTCTCGATGAATCTCAACGACCGCATGTACACCCGGAAAGTAATGCGCTCGTGGGACAACACCCGACAAACCGAAGTACGCGACACAACCTTCGGATTTCACAACATCTACGACTGGCGAATGAGCGTCTCGGCCAGTACTAAGAGATATGGTTTCTGGACACCGAACAGAAAAATATTCGGCGACAAAATCCAAGTAATTCGCCACGTCTACACACCGCAAGTAAGTTTCACCTATTCACCCGATTTCAGTACGCCTTTTTACGGCTACTACTCCAGCTACCAATACACCGACGCCAACGGACAGGTTAAACTAATAGACTACTCCCCCTATCAAGACGAAATCTACAGCGTGCCCGGACGTGGTAAAACAGGCATGGTTACCTGGGATATAAGCAACAATATCGAAATGAAAATCAAGAGCGACAAAGACTCCACCGGCTTCCGAAAAATAAGTATCATTGACGAGCTCGGCGCAAGCATGTCCTATAACGCCGCAACCGACTTCCACAAATGGAGCGACCTTAGCATGCGCCTACGACTCAAATGGTGGAAAAACTATACATTCTCGCTCAACGCCCAATTCGCAACCTACGCCTACGAACTCGATGCCAACGGCAAACCCTTCGTAGGTAATCACACCGAATGGGGATTTGGCAGGCTACCCCGATTCCAAGGTATGTCGCAGAACTTCTCGTTCACCCTCAACCCCGAGAAACTCAAGAAATGGTTCGGCCCTAAAGAAGACCGGGATAATAAGGAAACCGACTACGACGACGGACCCGACACCAAAATTGAATCAAACATGGACGACGACATGGAACGAGGAAAACATGCCGCCAAGAAAAACAATCTTGCCGCAACCGACGACGACGGCTACATGAACTTCTCCATGCCATGGTCTATAACCTTTGGCTACGGAATAACCATGCGTGAAAACACCTACGGAAAGTTCAACACTGCCACAATGCGCTACCCATACAAATTCACGCAAACCCTTAACGTGAGCGGCAATATCAGAATAAGCGACGGCTGGAACATAAACTTCTCAACCGGCTACGACTTCGAAAACCATGCCCTGAGTATGACTACCGCCAGCCTCTCGCGCGACCTCCACTGCTTCAATATGAGTGCATCAGTGGTTCTGGCCCCCTACACATCCTACAACTTCACATTCCGTTGTAATGCCGCAACCCTTACTGACGCCCTGAAATACGACAAACACAGTGGCATCACCAATGCAGTGCAATGGTATTAATCTCACCAACCATAAAAGCCTATGTGCAAAGACGCGCTTTTGCATTATTGGCCTAATCTGCTACCTTTGCAAGCGAGTTTTTATATATTATTAAAGAAAAACAGAATGATAACACTTTCCAATCTTGCCATACAATTCGGCAAGAGAGTTCTTTACAAGGACGTAAATATCAAATTCACACAAGGAAACATATATGGAGTCATCGGAGCAAACGGAGCAGGGAAATCAACTCTGCTACGCGCAATCTCGGGAGAACTCGAACCGAATAAAGGAACGGTTGAACTAGGCCCGGGCGAACGCCTCTCCGTCTTGGAGCAAGACCATTTCAAATACGACGAGTTTGCCGTGATGGATACCGTGCTTATGGGGCACGAACCGCTTTGGAAAAACATGAAAGAGCGCGAAGCTCTTTACTCTAAGCCCGAAATGACGGAAGAAGACGGTAATAAAGCCGCCGAACTAGAACTGCGTTTCTCAGAGATGAACGGATGGGAAGCCGAGAGCGATGCTGCTCAGCTGCTGCAGCATCTGGGAATAGGCGAAGCCATGCACAGCAAGCAGATGTCTGAACTATCGAACAGCGAGAAAGTACGCGTGATGCTTGCAAAAGCTCTGTTCGGAAAACCGGAAAATCTGCTTCTCGATGAGCCCACCAACGACCTAGACCTCGAAACTGTGGAATGGCTCGAGGATTATTTGGGCGAAATCGACGAGAATCAAACTGTGCTGGTTGTTTCGCACGACAGACACTTCCTTGATTCAGTTAGCACTCAAACCATCGATATAGACTTCGGAAAGGTGACGGTATTTGCCGGAAACTATTCGTTCTGGTACGAAAGCTCGCAGCTTGCTCTCCGTCAAGCACAGAACCAGAAACTCAAAGCCGAGGAAAAGAAAAAACAACTCGAAGAGTTCATTCGTCGTTTTTCGGCCAATGTTGCCAAGAGTAAGCAAACAACGTCGCGTAAGAAGATGCTCGAAAAGCTCAATGTGGAAGAAATTCGTCCATCGAGCCGCAAATATCCCGGAATAATCTTCTCCATGGAGCGCGAACCTGGTAATCAGATTCTTGAGGTGCAAGACCTTAAAGCAGTCGATACCGATGGAACCGTTCTGTTTGACAAGGTGAATTTCAACATCGAGAAAGGGCAAAAAACTGTATTTCTTTCCCGTAATCCGAAGGCAATGACAGCCCTATTCGAAATCATAAATGGAAATCGGTCAGCCGAAGCAGGAACCTACAACTGGGGTATAACCATCACTACAGCCTATTTGCCACTCGACAATACTGCATTTTTCGACAGCGAACTCAATCTGGTTGATTGGCTTTCGCAATATGGCCCCGGAAATGAGGTCGCAATGAAAGGCTTCCTGGGACGGATGCTTTTTAAACAGGAAGAGGTCGAAAAGAAAGTAAACGTGCTTTCCGGAGGAGAAAAAATGCGTTGTATGATTGCCCGAATGCAACTGCAAAATGCTAATTGCCTCATTCTCGATACGCCCACGAATCATCTCGACCTCGAAAGTATACAGGCGTTCAATAATAATCTCGTGGCATTCAAGGGAAACATAATCTTCAGTTCGCACGACCACGAATTCATCGAAACCGTAGCCAACCGTATAATCGAATTAACTCCCAACGGAACTATAGACAAGCTCATGAACTACGACGAATATATTCATGATGAACAAATAAAGGCGCACCGCGAACGAATGTACAGCTAATTGGCATGGCATTTGAGAAGCCATATACCTATCAAACAAACAAAACAATTATGAGCGACAACACAGACAAAAAAATCAATATTGAAGCCGAAGAACAGTCGGTTAATACTCACGAAGAGAAAGAAATAGAACAAAGTCAGCCGGAAGAAACAACCAATGAGGGAACCGAATCTACCGATGAGGAAACCGATTGGAAAGACAAATACATTCGACTCTTCGCCGAATTCGAGAACTACAAAAAGCGAACACTCAAAGAAAAAGCCGAACTTCTGCTCAACGGAAGCGAAAAAACTATTGCCATCATCCTTCCTGTACTTGATGATTTCGAGCGTGCACTGGCCGACAATACCGACGACCCAAAAGCCATCAAAGAAGGCTTCGACCTCATATTCAAGAAATTCGTAAAGACTTTAGAAGGCATAGGCGTCGAGAAAATCAAAACTGAAGACCAGGATTTCAACGTCAACTTTCACGAGGCCATTGCAATGGTGCCAGGAGTGGACGACGATAAGAAAGGAAAGGTTATAGACTGTGTACAAACCGGCTACATGTTGAACGATAAGGTTATTCGCCATGCCAAAGTGGCGGTTGGACAATAATATCCGAAAACTGCAATGGCAAAGAGAGATTACTACGAGGTGCTAGGCGTTGATAAAAACGCATCTGAAGACCAAATTAAAAAGGCTTATCGAAAGCTGGCTATCAAATATCATCCCGACCGTAACCCGGACGACATCAAGGCCGAAGAGAAGTTCAAAGAGGCCGCCGAAGCATATGATGTTCTGCACGACGCTCGCAAACGTGAACAGTACGACCAGTTCGGATTCAACGCCCCGGGAGGATTCGGTGATGGATTCAGCGGCGAAGGATTCTCAATGGACGACATATTCTCCATGTTTGGCGAAGTGTTCGGCGGGCATGGTGGCGGAGGTAGAGCTCAACAGCAAAAGTTTCGCGGAGCCGACCTGCGTTTACGAGTTCGCCTGTCACTGCAAGAAATTTCAACAGGCGTCACAAAGCGTTTCAAACTACGAAAGGATATAACCTGCGAGCACTGTCACGGCACAGGGGCAGAAAGTAATGACGGTATCAAAACCTGTCCAAATTGTAACGGTTCGGGCGTGGAAATAAGAACTCGCGAAAGCATTTTCGGTCTTATGCAAACCCAGGGACCATGCCACATTTGTCGTGGCGAAGGCAAAATAATAGTTAATAAGTGCCAACATTGTGGAGGCGAAGGCATCGTAAAAGGCGAGAAGGTTGTCGAGGTGAAAATTCCAGCTGGTGTGTCAGAAGGTATGGTTATAAACGTTCCGGGCAAAGGCAACGACGCTCGTCACAACGGTATCCCTGGGAATATCCAGATTTATGTCGAGGAAGAAGAAAACGACACTTTCGTGCGCGACGGACAAAATGTCATCTACAACCTTCTGCTCGATTTCCCTACCGCAACACTCGGCGGCCAAGTTGAAGTTCCAACCATCGACGGCACTCGTGTGAAAATCAGAATTGAACCCGGCACACAGCCCGGCAAAACGCTCCGCTTACGAGGAAAAGGACTTCCGGCAGTCGAAGGATATGGCAACGACACAGGCGACCTGATTGTTCAACTAAGCGTTTTCGTTCCGAAAGAACTCACAGCCAGTGAGAGACAGGCCGTGGAAAGCATGAGTAATAGCGAGAATTTCAAAGGCGACCAGGAAACCAAGGCCACCATATTCCGAAACTTCAGAATGCTGTTCAACTAATCAGTAAACTAATTCAAAACGTCGATGCACGCTGCATAAGGCTTTCACATAATTTTTTCGAGCCTATGCAGCGTGCATATTATCCGTAGGTTCGAGGGGCTAAAACATCTGCACAATTTGGCGATATGCCGGCAATTTCTACCCAACGACCACTCGGATGGAACGACCACACGTAGGGACAGACCTCGTGTCTGTCCGATCCCATCCGTCAAGGGACAGGATAAATATATAATCCGACAAAAACACGAGCGATTGTACATGTATCCGGCATAAAGGTCGAGCGGGAGTTTCTCTTAAACCGAACCTTGCGCATATTATATAAAAGGTGATATCGTAGCCATGCGCATTGCGCATAAGGCGTTTTATGATGTCCGATTTCTCCATGCATATGGCATTGACAAAAAATAATAATGATGAACTATCAGGAAACTGTAACATACCTTTTCAATAGCACCCCAGTATTCGAGCATATCGGTGCAGCGGCCTATAAAGAGGGATTGCACAACACCCAGGCCCTCGACCAATATTTCGGCCATCCACACACCCAATTTCGCACTATTCACATCGCCGGAACAAACGGAAAAGGCTCGTGTTCGCACACGATAGCCTCAATTCTGCAAGCCGATGGATGGAGGGTGGGGCTCTACACCAGTCCGCATCTCGTAGACTTCCGCGAGCGCATCCGCGTAAACGGTGAAATGATATCTGAACAATATGTCGTGAACTTCGTCGAAAAACATCGCAACTTTTTCGAGCCCCTGCACCCATCGTTCTTCGAACTAACCACGGCTCTGGCATTCAAGTATTTCGCCGAGCAAAAGGTCGACATCGCCGTGATTGAAGTAGGCCTCGGCGGCCGTCTGGATTGCACGAATATCATCACCCCAGAACTGTCTGTAATAACTAATATTTCGCTCGACCACACCCAATTCCTCGGCTCCACACTCGGCCAGATAGCCACCGAAAAGGCAGGCATCATCAAAGCCGCAGTACCAGTGGTGGTTGGCGAAACACTTCCTGAAACTAGACAGGTATTCGAAAATACAGCACATCGACTTAAAGCCCCGATAATTTTTGCCGACGACGAGCCAGAAGTTATCAAAGTTCACGATGGGCCAACCTATCTCACACAGCACTTCGGCCAAATTAAAGGCCAGCTTCAGGGCACATATCAAACCCGTAACATCAACACCATTCTCACATCTGCGCAAGTATTGTCCCGGTATAACATAATCCGTCGCCCGGATAGCATCCGTCTCGGCCTCCGATCCGTATGCGAGTCAACCGGACTGATGGGCCGATGGCAAAAGCTCGGCAACAATCCAACAATTGTATGCGACACCGGACATAACCTGGCCGGATGGCAGTTTCTCGCCCCACAAATCGAATCACAACCAGGCCAGACGAAACGCATCATCTTCGGAATGGTCGACGACAAAGACCTCGAAAGCGTCATGGCAATCCTGCCACGCAATGCCAAATATTATTGGACTCAACCATCGACCCATCGCGCAATTCCGGTCAGAACCATAGAAACAAGCGGCAGAAAGCATCACCTCGTCGGAAAACAATTCAGCACAGTACTCGAAGCCTACGAAACCGCGCTGACCGACGCCTCGAAAACCGACTTCATATTCATAGGCGGCTCAAGCTACTTAGTGGCCGATTTGCTGAGCGCAAAACCATTTAAAGTTTGAAGAAATGATAGACTATCAGACAATCATCCAAAAATATTATCCCACCAATAATCGGCTGCGCCACATTCTGCTGGAACACAGTCGCAGCGTAACCCAAAAAGCCCTTCGCATAACCCAACTCCACCCCGAACTCAAAGCTAATGAAACCTTCATCGAAGAAGCCGCCATGCTGCACGACATCGGCATATACCTTTGCAACGCCCCCGGAATAGAATGTTTAGGTAACGAGCCCTATATATGCCACGGCATTCTGGGCGCCAACCTAATGCGCCACGAAGGCCTTCCAGAACACGCCCGAGTGTGCGAACGTCACACCGGTGCCGGCCTAACCCGTACAAGCATAATCGAACAGAACCTCCCCCTACCCCATCGCAATTTCCTCCCTGAAACCATCGAGGAAAAAATTATCTGCTATGCCGATAAGTTCTTCTCCAAAACTCATCTCGACCACGAGAAAACCATCGAGGAAGCCGAACAAAGTATCTCGAAATTCGGTGCCGAAGAACTTGCTCGCTTCCAAATCTGGCACTCCCTCTTCGCCGAAAAAACCTTGTAAAACACAAGGCAATAACACTACCGGCCAACCACCCGACACATTTTGCCGTTACAGGGCTTTTTACCTATCTTTGCGAGCCATATAAGGCAACGTAAATACAATGAAAATCAATCATTCAATATAATCCTATGGAAATAGCAGAAAGATTTATTAATTACACAAAGTTCGACACCCAGTCAGCCGAAGACTCAGAAACCGTGCCGAGCACATTGAAACAACTAACCTTCGCAAAATATCTCAAAGAAGAACTCGAACGCGAAGGACTCAAAGATGTAGAAATGGACGAGATGGGCTACATTTATGCCACTCTCCCAGCCAACACAAAGAAAAAAATCCCAACCATCGGATTCATCTCACACTACGACACAGCCCTTGACGCAAGCGGAGCCAACGTAAAAGCACGAATCGTGGAAAACTACGACGGAAACGACATACAACTCAACCCAAATATGATTTCGTCGCCAAAAATGTTCCCCGAACTACTCGCTCACAAAGGCGAAGATATAATCGTAACCGACGGCACAACACTTCTCGGTGCTGACGATAAAGCCGGAATAGCCGAAATCGTTCAGGCAATGTGCTTCCTGCGCGACCATCCGGAAATCGAACATGGAGACATAAGAGTAGCTTCAACCCCGACGAAGAAATAGGACTCGGAGCACGCCATTTCAACGTAGAAAAGTTCGGATGCGAATGGGGATACACCATCGACGGCGGTGACCTGGGCGAACTCGAATACGAAAACTTCAACGGCGCAGCAGCAAAGGTGCTCATCCACGGAGTAAGTGTTCACACAGGTTACGCCAAAGGCAAAATGATAAACGCCGGACGACTGGCCTGCGAATTCAATAATATGATTCCCGAAACCGATATTCCCGAAACCACCGAAGCCTATCAAGGATTTTATCATCTCACCGGAATCGAAGGACGATGCGAGGAAGCCAAACTAAACTACATCATCCGCGACCACGACCGCGAAAAATTTGAAGCCCGTAAACGATTCATGGAAGAGTGCGCCAAACAAATGAATGCCAAATACGGCAAAGGCACCGTAGAACTCAAGCTCAGCGACCAATACTATAACATGAAGGAAAAAATAGACCCGAACATGCACGTCATTGACCTTGTTCTGAAAGCAATGGAACAAAGCGGCGTTGCTCCCAAGGTACAGCCCATACGTGGAGGAACCGACGGCGCCCAACTAAGCTTCAAAGGGCTACCATGCCCGAACATCTTCGCCGGAGGAGTAAATTTCCACGGTCCGCACGAATTCGTTTCTATTCAGGTGATGGAGAAAGCCATGCAGGTAATCATAAACATCTGCCGCCTCACAGCCGAATTCAACGACTAAGTAATACCCTCTTTTTCATTCGCCCGCCCGCCTCGAAACACAGACGAGCGGGCGAAAAGCTTAACTAAATCGCCCTTAATAAAGGAAGAAAGCATTTATAAAATAAATTCAGGATAAGTAAACACAATATATGTCGGAACTCCCCTCCCTTGTCAAAGATCTCGCATTGATTCTTGCCGTTGCAAGTATCGTTACGCTTCTATTCAAAAAACTCAAACAACCCCTCGTACTGGGATACATCGTGGCCGGATTTCTAGTTTCGCCACATATGCCCTACACCATGAGCGTAATGGACAAAACCGACATTCAAACCTGGGCCGACATTGGAGTGATTTTCCTTCTTTTCGCGATGGGACTTGACTTCTCGTTTAAGAAGATTCTGAAACTCGGTACATCGCCATTCATTGCCGTAAGCACTATATTCTTCTCGATGCTCGGACTGGGATATATGGCAGGTCACATCTTCGGATGGACTCACATGGAATGCATCTTCCTGGCCTCTATATTCGGAGTATGCAGTAGCACCACCATCATCTACAAAACCTTCACCGACCTGAAACTCAAACAGCAAAAGTTCACCACGCTAGTGCTAAGCGTTCTGGTATTAGAAGATGTAATCTCTATAATCATAATGGTGATGCTCTCTGCAATAGCCGAAGGAAACAGCGTTGACGGCGGACAGTTTGTGGGCATTCTCTTCAAAATCGGATTCTTCATCGTTCTGTGGTTCGTCGTTGGAATCTTCTTCGTCCCTATGCTACTGCGCAAGGTTAGGAAGTTACTTACAAACGAAATCCTCGTTATTGTTTCGCTCGGCCTATGCTTTGTCATGGCAATCGTCTCGTCGATGGTGGGATTCAGCAGCGCTTTCGGAGCATTCGTCATCGGCTCCATTCTGGCCGAAACTGTCGAAGGCACTAAGATAGCCAAGGTTGTCGACCCTATAAAAGACCTCTTCGGCGCAGTGTTCTTCGTATCAGTTGGAATGCTCGTCAACCCCGACGTACTAGTAGCTTACGCCATACCGATTCTTGTAATCGTAGGCGCTATTATTCTCGGACAAGCCATCTTCGGAACAATGGGATTCGTACTTAGTGGACAATCACTCAAAACAGCCATGCGATGCAGCTTCTCAATGGCACAGATAGGCGAATTTCCATTTATCATCGCATCGCTCGGTCTGTCGCTTGGCGTGATAGGTAATTTCCTCTATCCCGTTATCGTAGCCGGCTCCGCAATCACAACCTTCCTCACACCCTACACCATCAGAGCATCCGTGCCGTGTCACAACTTCATAGAAAGACATCTGCCAACCAAATGGCTCAAAGCCCTAGACAGAATGACAACCGGCGAAGAACGACTCGCATCCGACAGCAAATGGCGTTCATTAATCACAGCCATGCTTCGCAACACGCTCATATACTCCATTCTCACCATAGCCGCAATTGTACTCATGCTCACCTTATTCCTCCCCTTCGCGCAACACCTGATGCCACAAGGATGGTGGGCCAATATTGTGTGCGGAGTTCTCACATTCATCATCATTGCCCCATTCCTTCGCGCAATCATCGCTAAGAAAAACCACAGTGAGGAATTCACTTATCTTTGGAACGCTCAACGTCGAAACCGACTACCGTTACTCTTCACCATCCTCGTGAGAGTGATGATTGTCGTAGGCTTTGTGTTCTACATCTTCAACCGACTCAGCCACTTCTCCATGGCCCTCATTGCAAGCATAGCCATGGCTTCGATAATCCCAATGTGGCTATCACGAGGGCTCAAAAAGCGAAGCATACGCATGGAACGACTCTTTGTGCAGAACCTTCGTTCAAAGGATATAGAAGCCGTAGTACTGGGATATAACAAACCTAATTTCGCACGAAACCTGCGCGATCGTGACGTACACATCTCCGACATCGAATTGCCCGAAAACAGCATCTGGGCAGGCAAAACGCTCAAAGAACTCAATCTCGCCGTCGGTTCGGTATCCACGTTAGCAGTATTCTACGCGGCAAACAGCGCATCAACATTCCCAACGGACGAACGCACCTTTTCCCTTTCGACAAGATTCAAGCCATCGGAAGCGACGAACAGCTCACAGCCTTCGACACCGCAGTGAACGATAATCTCATTTCCGGCGACCCCGACATTGAGAAGCGCGAAATGGACTTGCACCAACTCATGATTCATTCTGGCGACCCATTCGTTGGCAAAACCCTTCAAGAAAGTGGCATTCGCGACAAATACAACTGTATGATTGTTGGCGTAGACGAAGGCCAAAAGAATCTCTCACCCATCAAACCATCGCACATCCTCACCGCCGGTGACATTCTCTGGATAGTCGGCGAAAAAACAGACATCGACCGTCTCCTATCCCTCCAACAAGCATAAAACCCTGCGATTGGCAGAACCTAAATACGAGTCTCAAGAAAATTTCAAGCTTTGAAACTGTGCGTTTCGACTTGAAAAATGGTGATTAGAAACATCTGCTACGTTTATAAAGGCAATTCAGGGGTTAATATTATAGACTTTTGTCTCGTCACAACTCTTATCTCATAACTATTTGCCTTTTTTATTACACTATCTCCGACTTGTACTGTACGTAGATTCCACTTTGGAGATATAACTAATTCAATAAGATATCCATTTGTGTCAATACCGCTAATATAATATTCACGTGTCTTCTTTATACTTATAACTTTCACACTATAAGATTGCCTTTTAACATCCTCATTATACGAATGATTTGACAACTTCCCTTGTTTAATAAAAATGAGAAAAAGAATTACACAAAGGACTGGCCATAAAGCATATTTTCTTAAAAAAATGGTATCCATGTACGTCCTCCTCCTTTTGATAAATCAAAACGTACAGGGTTGACATTTAGGCTCACCCCAAACGATCTTGATAGATTAGTCTCATAATATCCATTTTTCCCCTGTTCCGCACTTGTCCCATATAAAAATCCCAAATTTCCTACAGATAAGCCATTTAATATCTCGAGCCCTCTATAACTATCAAATGAATTTAAATCATTTTTGTTTAGGTTCTCATACATAATGAAGTTTCCATATGCGTTTACACTCCTCAGCAGAATTAACCCTTTCATCCCAATAAGCTTTCTTGTCTTCGGTTTCAACCCATCCCATTCCATTTGGGTCAATTATTCTAATAGGATTTCCACCACCATATATATAAACACTGGTCTGAATATATTTCTCTGCCAATGGGTCTACTCCATACCAAATATTTGCAATAGGATTCATATAACTCGCTCCGTAATAGTATAATCCCGTCTCTTGGTCGAATTCCTTACCATTGAACTTATACGGTATATCCTCTGAAGATGTATGTTCATCCACAAGGAGTTCGCCATACGGTAGGTAAACATCAAACTGGGTGATGTTGGCCTTGGCATCGGTAATATAAGATGTACTGCCGAGATGGTCACTATGGTAGAAGAAGATATCCTCGATGTTGGTTGTGTCAGCAGGGACATAACCATAACCCGGCTGCGCATTGTCGGGGTCTTCGGGTGCTCCCCATTGGATGGGTGGCCCCGGAGGTGTACCCGGTGTGGTATTTATCTTCGGTCGCTGCACCCAACCTTCAGGCACGGAATGGTCGCCCAAATCCCCAATAATGTCGTTATAACCACGGTGGGTGTTGTCAGGATCTGCCGTTGCGCCCTTCATCGTAGGAACACCCGGAGGTGTACCGAGCGATTTATAATACTCCTCGCGCTGTTTCTCTATTTCCAGCATACGGGCGGCATAGTCTTTCTGACCGGCCGTGACATTATTGCCACTGATGCCATAGACGTTGTTGAACTTGCCCATACCGAACTTACTTGCTATGCGTTTATCACTGATAAGTGAGTGATTTGTCAAATACTGGCATCCGTAGAGTTTCAAGCACTGAAACGGTGCGTTCCATAGGATGAAACTGTAGGTTTCATAGGATGGAATCATGCGTTTCATAGGATGAAACTGTGCGTTCCAATGCTTGGAATTTTTCTGAGACTCTATTTTATTCATATGAGTAACGGTCGATGTAGTTATCGAAGTCCAATTCTTCGGTATAGCCATATGAGCGGAAGATATTTATAATACCCTTTTGCTGCTTGGGTGTTAGGGTGAGCTGTCCGTTCATGTAACGGTAGTAGGTGGGGCGACTACTGAGGTATTGCTGGATTTCTCTGCGTATCGGTGTGTCGTCCACGTGCTTTACGTTGAGAAACAGTTTGCGAAATCCCCACGTTGCGCGTATCATCCGCTTTTCTATGTAGAACCGGTACTTCTCGTTCTGCAAGGTATTGGGATAGATGGCAAAGCCCATCATCTTGTCGGCAGGCAGATGCTGACCGGCAAAATAGTGCATGCAAGTGTCCTTGTGCGTGCAATCTTTGTTGAAACAGAGTTCCCATGTGGATGGGACAGAAGTGAAGTTGAATGGCAATTTATCCTCACTTTCTTCCTCAGAAAAACCTTCAGCACAATTTTTGGAATGCATTAAAACACGTAAGTTTTCTTGGAAAAGAATTTCTTGACGGCTCATTTGGGAACAAAATATTTTGGAGAATAAAAACGGTCAATTTCGGTCTGCTTCAGGTTTTTATACCCAAGAGCCATTGCCATCTCAGAAAGCAAATCAAGTCGAAACGAATTGCTACTCTCAAAATGTGGCGATTTGTCATTCAGGCTATCAAGATACTCTCTCCAAGCATGTCTTACTTTATTATTATCTTGAAAGACGACATCAATAGTATTTAGAGCATCCACCCATTCTTTTGTTATTGGATTAGATTTTCTGTCAGCCATTAACGTTAGAAAAAGTCGTAATTGAGCATCTTTCTTGGCTTTTCTATCTTGGTATTCAGGGAAGATACTCTATAAGGCTTTGGATTTGGAAAGGTTGTTGGATAAATATAAGAGCATTGAGAAGTAATACAGAATAGGGAAAATAAGAATATTGATGTATGAATTGAGGTGAGCTTCAATGTAGAATCATTCCTATGTGCTTCTGGATTTCTCTTATAAGATTTGCTTTGTAACGACATCATCAAAGTGTAGGTTTGCCCAGTCTATAAGGGAACTGATGGCAGGCATGAGCGACTTGCCCGTGTCTGTGAGGGAGTATTCCACACGTGGCGGAACGACAGGATAAACCTCGCGATGTATTAAGTTATATTGTTCTAAATTCTTCAACGTTGAAGAAAGCATTTTCTGCGAGCAATCGGTCATGTGCTTATGCAACTCGCTAAAACGTAACACGCCAGTCTCACTGTTATGAAGCGAATAGAGGACAAGCATCGACCATTTGTCACCAAAGCGGCTGATGACTTGTCGGATTGGGCAGGCTAAATAAGCAGGGTCAACATTTTTGTTTGTCATTGCTTCAATGTCTTTACCAAACAAAGGTATGAAAAGAATGCCAGTTACGTATTCTTCATAACTTAATATTTATTAATGCCGTTTTCAGAAAGTTTCCATATATTACTATTTCCTACTTTTTGGTAAGTATATCACCATTTTGTGCCTTCTTGTAAGCAGTGATTGTTTGTGCTAACTTCGCATCGTCAAAAGTAATAACAAACAATAATTTAAAATATAAATGACAATGGAAAAGAAAACATTTATGGCAGAGAACGAGAATGTTCAGAAGGTAGTAGCACTCCTTAAAGCAATCGAAACTGGCGACACGGTTGCTGTGGGATATGTAGACGCAGATAACTACAAACAGCATAACCTGACCGTGGGCGATGGTCTGGCAGGTTTCGGAGTAGCTTTGGCAGGGTTGGCAGACTACCCGGAGAAGGCAAGGGTGAATACTGTACGTGCCTTTGGTGATGGCGACTTTGTTGTTGCGCAGACTGATTACAACTTCTATGGTCCAAAAGCAGGTTTTGACATCTTCCGTTTTGAAGATGGAAAGATTGTGGAACATTGGGACAACCTCATGCCTTATGATGGTAGTAAGAATCCCTCTGGCCATACTCCATTTGATGGTACAACAGAGTTTGCAGACTTCGACAAGACAGAAGAGAACAAGGCGTTGGTGAAGAACTTTGTCATTGACGTACTGAAAGGTGAGCACCCAGAGCGTCTTACTTCTTACTTCAACGGGAACAGCTACATCCAGCACAATATATCTATTGCAGACGGACTGGACGGACTTGGCAGTGCATTGGAAACATTGGCAAAGCAGAACATCAAGATGGAGTATTTCAGGTTGCACAAGGTTCTTGGTTGCGGTAATTTCGTTCTTGCTGTCAGTGAGGGAGCATTTGCAGGTAAGCCCACCAGCTATTATGATTTGTTCCGTGTGGAGGATGGAAAGATAGCCGAACATTGGGATGTAATGGAAACCATTGCGCCTGAAAGCGAATGGAAGCATCAGAATGGAAAGTTTAATGGACTGAATTAAGCTACGCCATGCAAATAGCACTCCACTTTTTAAGTCTGCATAAGGAAGTTGCCCTCGCCACGAGCGAGGGCAACCTGCCCAAAATACGTATCTTTCAGATTATGCGGCAAGAAACAACTACGCTTTACTTTGCCACATCATCGCAAAAAGCCGTTTACCAACAGTTGAAACAGAATCCGCACATAGAGATTCTCGCCATGCACGGACAGGTTTCGGTGCGTTGCGCAGGGAAAGCCAATTTCAATGTAGACGATGAATGTAAGCGTTGGATTTACGAGCATAATCCTGTTCTGCAGCGGCTTTACAGCGGTTACGACAAACTGGCTTACTTCTCTTTCAATATAGAGGAAATGGATTATTATGACCTTCGACCTACTCCTCCGGTCTTCCGTCATTTCAATCTTTTGGAAGGAACAGAAGGCGCAGGATTTGTTGGAGAGCGGTTTACAAAGAAATAAAACATAAATGGATAGACTAGAGAATATAGACCATGCACTTAAAATACTATTGAAGGAAACGGGAGAACAAATAGATATTCCGAGAACCCTTCCACTTAAACAACAGCTGATGAGGGCTTTGATGAACGTATGGCAACCGTCTCTGCCATCCAGCGAATTGCTCCATGCGCAAGACGAAGAGCTAAGCAGGCAGCGTGAAGAGAAAGGAATCGTTGAAATAGCTGAGGAAGGCATACAACTATGGAAAGGGGATATAACCCGACTCAAAGTAGATGCCATCGTCAATGCAGCAAACAGTCAGATGCTTGGCTGTTTCATTCCTCTTCATTCATGTATTGACAATGCTATTCACTCTGCTGCCGGCATACAATTGCGCTGTGCCTGTAATGAGATGATGCAGACGCAGGGACATGAAGAACCTACCGGACAGGCCAAGATAACGCCAGGCTTTAATCTCCCCGCACGGTATGTCATTCACACCGTTGGTCCGATTATTCCCAATGGTATACCAACAAAAGAACAAGAGGAACAGCTCGCTTCCTGCTATCGTTCCTGTCTTCGGATAGCCGAAGAGCATGGATTGAAGAGTATTGCTTTCTGCTGTATTTCAACGGGAGTATTTCGTTTTCCACAGAAATTGGCAGCGGAGATAGCCGTAAAAACCATAAAGAAATTTTCAAGGAAACACATAAAGACTATCGTATTCAACGTTTTCACCGATACTGATTATGACATTTACCAACAGCTTATCTGAAAGAATAGCCCATGTAGGCAGGCTTATTGCCGATGCTGATTATATATTGATTGGAGCAGGGGCAGGCCTGTCGGCTGCGGCTGGATTGGATTACGCCGGAAAGGAATTTGAAAGGGAATTTCAACCTTGGATAGACCGATATGGCATCACTGATCTTTATTCCTCATCCTTTTATCCGTTCAAGACCGAAGAAGAACGATGGGCATATTGGGCAAAGCACATCTGGTTCTCCCGTTTTCGTACGGGTGGAACGGAACTGTATCATAACATTCTGCAACTTATCAAGGGAAAAGAGTATTTCGTGATAACAACAAATGTTGATGCACAGTTTGAAAAATCTGGATTTGCAAAGGAAAAGATATTTGCGACACAAGGAGACTATGCCTATTTGCAGGCAAGAAACGGAAGTACGAAGACGCTTGTCTATAATGAATCTTGGGTAAAGCAGGCCTTAGCAGCAACCATAGACTGTAGAGTTCCCACAGAACTGATCCCTCATCACCCTCTTACAGGAGAACTGATGAGTCCCAACCTGCGCTGTGATGATACTTTTGTTGAGGATGAACGATGGCACCGCCAAAAAGAAGCATATCATGAGTTTGTAGGAAAGGCATGGGGACATAAACTTCTTTTACTTGAGTTTGGTGTCGGTTTCAACACGCCATCCATCATTCGTTTCCCCTTTGAGCAAATGGCTGCAAGTAATTCAAATATCTCACTCGTGCGCTTTAACCGCGACTATCCGCAATTGATGCAGGAGAATGTATTTAACTTCACCTGCTTTACAGAAGAACTGGGTGATGTGGTAAAACGCTTATTCAATCTAAGAAGTATGTAGTTGGGGGTAGTAATGAAAACTCCATCCCATAACTCCATTCTAATCCTTTTTCTTTCACTGAATTACCTCTATTGTAGTTAACGTGAATTCGACGAATTATAAGTGTCTATAAATTTAGTGGAGGTATCATCGTGATTCTACGATGTCAAAGGTAGAAGTTATGCTGACAAAGGCTACATCGGCAAGAACCTCTTTTCAAAGGCTTTTTGTTGATGGAATACAGCTTATTACCAAATTAAAGGGTAACATGAAAGGAGCGTTAATGAGTGTTTCAGACAGGCTTTTACTCAGAAAAAGAGCCATTATAGAGACGGTGAATGATGAACTTAAGAACATTGCGCAGGTGGAACACTCCAGAAATAGATGCTTAGAAAATTTCATCGTCAACTTATTCGGGGCAATTGCTGCCTATTATCTGTTCCCAAAGAAGCCGTGCATCAATGTACAAAGGACGATTGATACACTGCTTACATTGTTCTGAATTCGTCGAACTCACGTTTTTAATACTTAAAAATATTCCCTCACTTACGGATAATCAATACTTCTAAGTTTCTTTTTCCATTTTTTCTCAGAGAAATATGCTTCTGGCATGTTAGGTAGGAAAACGAGATAATTGTTTATGTAGTCTATAAGGCTATAGACAAGGAAAAGAATAGTGCAGATTATGGTCACGATAATACTTGAGATTTTCCTCATATATTAGAACTTCCTATGTTATATTATTTGTCATTCAACCGTAATATAAGATATTCTAACTTGGAATTGAAAGAGACACCTTTGTAACCGTGTGTCTTATAATATTCATAATGGGTGAATAATTCTCCAGGGAAACCCACTACGATATATTTCCCTTTCCGAAAGTCATCCTTAGCTATTTGTAACCTCTTTCGTATGAGACGTTACTTAAGTCGATAGAATAACAAATTCTCATTTGTATTTTATGCTTCTCAAAATATCGTTTAAGCTTCTTCTCAACATTCTTGTCCAAAGCGATTTGAGTTCTTATCCTTTTTTGGGGGGGGAACGCACAGTTTCAAAGCTTGAAATTTTCTTGAGACTCGTATCCTATAAAACATTCATATACTAAAAGGTGAAATTGAACCCGAAGCGGATTCCGTTTATCGAAATATTGGGATAGGCGGTGTAGGTTAGGCGTCGGACGTAATCTACTTCAAGAACTTTCAGGATGTTATGTATGCCGAATACAGCTTCAAGATAGGGTTCTTTGTTCATTATGTGTGTGTCTCCAGGGAATCGGTACAGTTGTTTATCAGCTGAATTCTGCGGTAGATATGGGTTATTTTTGTCGGTGAGTTTTCCCCACATGCCCTTGAAGGCCACATATTCTCTCCATTTGAGTCGTTTGAGAAGCGGTATGCGATTGAATATTTTTCCTTCGAGATTCCATGCGATGTTGAATTGCAGATAGCGGTCGTTGACGAATTCTACGTTTTCCATGAGGTTGAACGAACCTTGATGCTCGAAGAACGAGGTGTTCACTGGGGGCATTATTAGTAGTGGGAAGGGCACTTTGCTCCATTGTGCACCGGCCATAAGGCGTATGTCAAAACTGCCCCAGCTGCCTAGCCATATTCGTTTGTAGAACGAAGCTTCGGTTTGATTGAAGTTGAATTCCGAGCCGAAGACATTACGTAAACCTAGGGTGTGGGTTAGTTTGTAAATGGGTGCATCTAGATTCACAGTGAGACGTTTCTGCTTCGAGTTAATATAGCTCTGTCCTGGTCGATATTCTAGTGAGAGTCGCAACTCGGTCATGCGGAGTTTTTGTACTGGCGAGCCATCCATTCGTAGATAAACTAGGTCGCCGGTGGGTCGGTTGTTTTCTGTTGTGAAGTCGAATCCGGTAGCGAGTCCGTAATTCGATTCCCACATGAAACTTAGTCTCTGCCTGTTGTAGAAATACATTTTCTGAACCTTAACAGGGCGTATGGTCATGAAGATGTTGTCTTTATTGTGAACGAGATATTTATCGGATGGCGATTCAACGTCGCTATTTGATTCGAATGATAGGGTTCTGATTGGGAACTCGATGGGTTGGTATTCGGGCTTATTGAACGAATAAGTGAGTTTTGCATCATAGTAGTTCCTGTGAGTTTTGGTTCCATAGGCATAATATCCCTCGAAAAACCAGTGTGGATTGAGTTTGGCTGTTGTTCGAGCCGATGCTCGGAATCGGATGCCGTCTACATAGTTCTTTGAAACGATGGTATTGAGGGGGCCAATGTCGATTTTGCTGGGCGTTGTTTCGGTTCCTGTTTCTAGGAAGTTTTCAATTAGAACTTTTGTGCCTATGAGAAGCCATTTGAAATTCCTGGTTTGCGACATCTGATGGATGAAATTGTCCATCTCACTTTCGCTTTTAGTTAACTGGGTGATTCGGTGTTGTTTCCAGAAGTCGTCGTCGCGCATTTTTGCATTGACATCATATGTTAGCTTGGAGCGACCTTTGAATATTTTCTCGGGAATAGGGTCGAAGGAGTAGTCGGTAAGACCGGTGGTGCGTATGACTATAGCCTTTTGAAGGAAATCGGTTAGCATAAGTTCGGCCACCATATTATCGGTTGTGAGCACCCAATCTCCGCTAGGTAGCTTTGAAAACTCCTGCTCGAATTTCATTGTTTCTACGAAGTTCACACCTGTTCCGGCAGGGAGCTGCATGTCGCATTTCCTTACATGCAGAGAGCTGTCGGCAAGTACATAGAGTTCGCCACGAAATCCGAAGTCTTGCTGATTGGCTGGCATGAACTGAAGGCGTATACATTTGTCTCCAGCCACGTAAACGGTGTCATCTATGTAGAAATGATAGAATGATATGGCTGTTGAGCCGATCGGTGAAGGGAACCGGCTTTCGAGTAGGGCTATTTGGTCGTCGTAAAGGTTTATATCCTTGAAGATGTCTTTCACGACAGTATTGAGGGCTCCGCCCGTTTGGATGAGATTGGAGATTCCTTTTGTTGACTGCCCTTTTACAATGCTTTTTTCGTCGCGCGGACGTTTGCGATAGACATATTGCGTAAGGGTCTCGTCGACCGAGAAAGGCAGAATTAATTTATTGTTATAGGGGCACATCTCTACCTGGTTGAGCAACCATGGGGTTCGTTTAAAGATGGTGCTTTCGAGGTCGTCAGGGGTTATGTTGTTGATGGCCATCGTGACCTTCTGATATTTATCGAACTGATAGTAGTCATGATTTTCGAGGTCTGTACGTTTCTTAGCAGCTATAACTCGTCGCATTAACTCCACGGCAGGATTATCCTTTCTGGAATATCTGCGTCTGCGCTTGGCCTGCACTACAATTCCGTCGAGTTGCTTGGAATCGGCAATAAGGGTTATTTTAAGTAATTCCGGAGTGTCGGCAGATATTTTCACCCGTCGTGTCTTATAGCCCACGGCCGTAACGGTAAGTGTTTGTCCTTCGTGGCGTTCGATATCCAGAGTTCCAGAAGCGTCAGCCGAATATGTTAGTTTGAGACTCTTGTATATGGCATTGGCGTATGGAATACTGTCGCCTGTTTGTGAGTCGACAATATAGCAATGCATGTTTTTAGGCGCAGAAGCATCTAAAAATAAAGTCTGGGCACCAACAGTATTTGTTAGTGTCCAGAACAATATGAAAGAGAATGTTATTTTAATCGATTTCTTCATCGGCTTCATATCCGCCTATTTCGCGGATTGCATTCTTTAGCATTGTGTATTGCTCAAAAAGATTGTTGACTGCTTCCTCACCGCATGTGTAATCGTGCATCGGACTCTTCATGAAGAAACTCAAGAAACGTTGCGTGCCATATCGGCCGGCGCGTGCGGCAAGATCGCTGAGCAGTGCAAGATCTAGCAGTAATGGCGCGGCTAGAATTGAATCGCGGCAGAGAAAGTTGATTTTTATTTGCATCGGATATCCCATCCATCCAAAAATATCAATATTGTCCCATCCCTCCTTGTTATCGTTGCGTGGGGGGTAGTAGTTGATGCGTACCTTATGATAGATATCTCCGTATAGATCAGGCTGTTCATCGGCCTTGCAAATTGTTTCGAGCGTTGAAAGTTTGCTAACTTCCTTGGTATGAAAGTTAGCTGGTTCGTCTAGCACAAGACCATCACGATTACCCAGAATATTTGTAGAGAACCATCCGGCCAACCCCAGATTACGAGTTTTAATGATTGGTGCGAAGCCCGATTTGACAAGCGTTTGACCAGTTTTGAAATCTTTTCCGGCTATAGGCATACGCATCTTTTCGGCAAACTCCCACATCGCAGGAATATCGACAGTGGTGTTCGGTGCACCCATTATGAAAGGGCAACTTTCGGCTAAGGCTGCATAGGCATAGCACATCGAAGGGGCAATTTGCTCGCGCACATCGTCTTTCATTGCCTGTTCAAGTTGAGCAAGCGTCTTGTGATATTGCTTGTTGTAGGGCACATAAATCTCGGTAGATGCAGCCCAGAGAACCACAACTCTACTGCACCTTGTTTGTTGCTTAAAATTGCGAATGTCTTGGCGCAGCTCCTCAACCATCTCCCAGCGTGTTAGACATGTTTTTACGTTGTCGCCGTCAATCCGTTTAGCGTAGTTCTTGTCGAAAGCAGCTTTAAGTGGACGTATTGCTTCGAGTTCATCACGCACAGGTTCAATATCCTTTGGCTGCAAAACTTCAGCATAGATTGTGGCCTGATATGCATTCTGCGGATAAACATCCCATGTCGCGAAGACTATGTCTTTGAGCTCGGCAAGCGGTACGATGTCTTTGTAGTGCAGATACTTCTTCTCTGCATTCTTTCCGACACGAATTTTGTCGTACTGGGTCATTGCACCAATTGGCTTTGCAAGTCCCTTACGAGCCATTAACACACCGGTTATAAAGGTGGTGGAAACTGCTCCGCAACCTACAACCATGATTCCTAGTTTACCCGTTGCCGGGGCTACTTCTGATTGTTTCATTTTTGCGTATTTTATAATTTAAACAGGTTAGTTACTCTATTGTTTATTACAACCGAAGCTGTCGTTCATTCACTTGTTAAATCATTGAGCGACGATATAATCAGGTCGGCAGCCGAGGGGTCGTCCTTTTCATTTTTCCACGTTTCGCCTTTTAACCAAATAGTGCGGCAACCCAGCTGGTGCCCGGGAAGAATATCGTTTGAATAACTGTCGCCAACCACTGTGATATTTTCGGATTTAAGAGCCAGAGCGTCAATTCCAAGTTGGAATATACGTAGATCAGGCTTACGAATTCCTACCACAGCACTTTCAACTACTCTATCGAAGAGATTATCGAGTTCAAACTCGACCAGCACTGTGTTCATGTTGCCATAGAAGTTACTCACGAGCACGAGTGGATATTTTTCTTTCAAACTTAGCAATACTGTACGACTCTCAGCGGTGATTAGTTTCACCTTCCTATATAAATCGTTCAACATCGCTGTTTGCATACTCACCAGACTGAAACCAGTTTGCTCCAACAAACCTTGTTCGGAGAGATATTCGAATTCCAGCTCAATCTTCGCTTCGAGTGTTTCGCGGAAGCTACTTTCAGGCCGTATGATAGCCTTTCTTTCCAACTCTCGCTCGGCATAGACATAGGTATTACGAAAATCTTCTTCCTCTATCGGAATATTCTGTCGTTCATAGGCATGCCAAAGCATTTTTCCCCAGTGTGTGCCAGCGGTATCAAGCGTACCACCAAAGTCGAAGATGTATCCTTTCATATTCGGTTAAGAGTTCTGTATTTCAGCCGATAGACGCTCGCAAAGAGCCTCGTGGCGTTTGTGCATATATATATATATAAGGTTGTATATCGTTATTTCCACCAACAGATAAACCCACGGACAATTCAATAAACACGTTATGTATATAATTATAAGACGCGAATTGAGCGTAAGCAGATTGGTTAGCGGAATGAGCGGCCTACTGTTCCTCAGAAACTCTTCGCGAATTGTTAGCGGAAGAGCCTCAATACTGCCGTATCTATTCTTTATTTTGGCATGAAGGCGTTGAAAAGCAGGTGTACGATGCTCTTGACTCTTACAATAGTTTCGATAGTTTATGTGAAATGCCCAATCCCAGAAAACATCTTTCTTCTCTCTCAGTTCCTCTACAATTCTGCGTTCTTCGGCATAAGAATCGAGCTCTGAACCGTCTTTTCCTTTGAGGAAATAAAGATGTATCTGCCTATAGTAGTCGCTCAACGATGTCTGCGGAGAATGGCTCAACAACGATGCTAATGCGGCAAGCGCCAATCCCCAAATGCCCCATTGCTCTATCATTCCTGGTACAGGCTGATTCCAGAGGCGCAATGCGATAGCCAAATATATGGCGAAGAACCACACGTTACCGGCAAATCCATCAAGACAACGTCCTTTCATCGAGCGTTGATTGGTGAGTCGTGCCAATTGCCCGTCGGTTGAATCACAGAAATCGGCCATCATCATGAGAAATATTCCGAAGAGATTGTGCGTCAGGTCTGTGAAGTAGAACATATAGCCAGCACCTATACCCAGGAATATTGACATGATGGTTATAGCGTTAGGCTTTACGCCCAGTCTGTGCCACATAAGAGCAAAGAACAGTCCAACCGGTCGGTTGAAATGTATATCGAGCCATTCTTCGGTTTCATCCGATTTTAACGAGGCTCTCAACAGTTCTTTGAAACTCTTGTTTTCTATATTCGTATCTGTCATTATTGTTCTCAATATTTAACCAGCTTTGCTATGGCATTGGCTGCTTCGTTTCTGCAGCGCGAAAAGCTGGGCCAGTCATTGAAGTCGATAAGGAAGAAATCGCCTGCCGGAGTCACTATTGCATCTCCCCCGAACACCGGAGTGTTGAGCTTACGCGACAATAATTCGGCAGTTACTCTTAACTTCTCGACGTCGTAGACATAATGGTGCGGCCGACCATTAACTATTTCATTGCCGAACTTTGTTATTCCGTCATCGCCAGGATAGAATGTGCGAAAGAACCCTGTGTCCTCAACTCCGTAGAATTTAATCAAGTCGCCCTGCACATGTGCCTGTACAACGAAATTGTTTATTCCACGGGCTACGAAATCTTTCTTTGCTTTCTCTAGTTCAATCTTGTTCGCACAATATTTCACATCTTCGGCTTGTTGTGTTGCAGCATCTCCTCGCTTTATCCAATATCCGTCGTTGCCCTTTTCCGAAGGAGTGGGAATAGCGCATGCTTTCATTATTTCAGCCATTTTACTTCGCCGGCATGCCTCCACGCCTCGTGCCGAATTTACAACTCTTGCACCATTATCTTCTTGTTGTTTCAACCAAGACATTGTACTCGGCAAACGTCCCATGTTGAGAATCAGGTCGAATTGTTCAACAATTGTTATTGCTTCCTCTTCGCTAGTCGTTCGGCTTTCAGACAATCTGCTTAGCACATCAAGCATGATATCCCGGTCTTTCTGCACAGAGTTAGGCGAAAAGCGTTCATCACGAAATATTCCGAGAATTCTCATTCTATACCTCCTTCACGAACAAACTCTTCGGCTCTCAAAATATCTTTAGTATGGTCTATGTCGAACGCCTTAGAGAAGGGATAGGCTTTCACGCAAAGCCCGTCTGTAATCAACGCCCGTTGGAAATTACGCATTCTGCTTTCGCCTCTTTCAATACATTTCCGGAGAGTTTCCAGTGTACGAGTCGTCAAACCATATATCCCGGCCGAAACATATTTGCATCCTCCGAGGGGCACAGTGTCATAAAAGCCGTTAACCGTCATATTGTCACCCGTGCCCACGTAAAGCGGACTTTCGTCGTCTACAAATTCCGTTACTCCCATCAATGCATCTACTCCGTTTGAAGCAGATTTAATAAAAGTATCTGCATAATCGGCAAACTCATCTTCACGAAACACAGTATCAACAGTTGTCAGAACAAAGGGCTCACCCGTCATATTCTTACTTAGTTCGTAAAGGCTATGCATCGAGCTGTGAGTCGACTTCACGATTGTTCGCACCATTGTCGACGATTCTTTTAAAAGATATTGATGTACCGACCTCATTTGTTCGTTACAGATAACAAGAATTTCGGTTGCATTGTTCTGCTTAAAAATCCTTATTAGTCTGCCGAGCAATGCTTCTCCGCCAATCTTCACAAGCGGTTTCGGCTCCACGACGCCTTCGTATATTAGGCGCGAACCCTCGCCCGCTGCTATGATTGCATATTTCATTCCCAGTTCGATTATGTAATAGAGGAGACTCTTTTTCCGGTAGTAGACCAACTCCTTTCAGCAGTGGCAAAGGTACGTAATTCTATAAGACTCTGAAATCATCATCTCTAAAGGTTCTCTTTTTCACGGTATTTGGTAGTTAGTAAGTATAAACCTCCACAACTCTAGGAATCAACTCTAAATAGAACCAATATACATCTCTAAGCGTACAGAAGTGTATCTCCATACGTATCAAACGGCAATTACTCCCGTACTCCATTCTATTTATATACATACTCCCTTCTATTTACATTAGGGAGTTGTATCATAGACATACCGGAGAAATTGAATTATCATCGTGATGACACAAATTTATCATCACGATGAAACGTTTGTATCATCATGATGAAACTAATTTTTCATCGTGATGATAATTCAATTTCTCGGTTAAGAAAACAATGAGAGTACATATATAAATAGAAGGAGATCCGGGAGTAAATAGAATGGTCTCCGTATATAAATAGAATGGAATACAAATGTAATTGGAAAGAGCTCCGTATGTAATCTCTCTGGGATATGTATGTAATCGCACGCTAATACGGAAGTAATTTCCAGGAGTCTGGGAGTAGAGAGAATGGATTCCGTATGGGATTGCGCGGTAGATTTATATATAAAGAACTCCTTACGGTATATCCGGGCGATTATTCTAGGAGTACTGGAGTAGATGTTCTTCTTATATGTATATTCCAGGGGGGTCTTTCCAGTAGTCTTCCAGTGGTTTCTGGTATTAGGGACAATGTGTTTTGTTTTTATAGTGTATATA
>NZ_BAKH01000028.1 GCF_000614105.1 Prevotella micans DSM 21469 = JCM 16134 | reverse complement strand
ATGTAAAAGTGGACGCATATACCCCACCAGCCAAAACTATATTTTCTTATCAAAGACTCTAATATCTCAATTGGGATTATTATCAAAATATCAAAGCAACCTGCACGCAATAATATTCGTCCAGGTTGCTTTGGAAGAGGAATAAATCAAATAAGAGTTATTGATTGGATTTCATCCATTTCATCTTGACGAACTTTAGGAATCCTTGCCGAGTTAGATGCTATATATCGGAACGGAAAAGGAAAGGCCTTATTTCCTCAGAAAAAAATTGAGCCAGTTGCTACTGATTGAACAATTGCCGCCGGTAAAACGCCTATACAGTTTCCAACCAAGAATCAATCCGTCGAGCATTCCTATTCCATTGTTTACAATGTTTGACATGCGCTGTGTTTGTGTGATGTTTGCCTTTGGCTTGTGGAATAGTCCGTCCCACAAAACACTTATTTTATTCTCGGCTTTCGAAATCTCTGAATCAAGTTCGTATTTACGCAGGCATATTTCGTTTAAACTCCGATAAACCGAGTCGTTTTCTATAGGATTATTTTGCATAAGTAAAACTATTTCGACATTAATATACCCGCCAAGAATCGAACAAGTGGACGTTCAATGAGCTGATGACGAAGTAGAATGAACACAATGAGTAGAAACAAATATGCGCCTCCGACTATTAAGAATGCAATGGTGAGTGACTCAACCAATGGCTGTAGTGCATAGACGGCGGAGAATGAAAGATAGATGAGCGAAATGAGAAGAACCGTTGTAAATGTCACTACAATGGCTATAACTGTTAGGAGTCTAACAACCTTCTCAATAACATCGAGCTTCAGGTATTCCGCCCGAAGCCCAATGTATTGTTTCAGCACCTCAACAAGTTGTGCTATTGTCTCAACGTTGTTATCGTTAGAAAACATCTATTCTAAATTAAATAACGTCAGAAGCTGCATCTTTTATATCTTCAACAAATTCGTCGGCTTCTTTTCTGCTAAGCTTAATATCATGACGTTTGCAAAAATCGTCTACTGCGTCAGAGATTCTAGTGCGTGTTTCCTTACCTTTTTCAGGGGCTAACAACAAGCCCAATGCAGCGCCGGCGATTGCTCCGCCTATAAATGCGCCAATGTAACCTAATGTTCTCATAAAACTTATAATTTAAATTTGAAATAATGTGACTTACATTCGAACGCAAAAATAATGATTCTTTCTTTTAAGCTGCGCACCCTGCCTATTTTTAAGTAGTTATGAGTTCTGCATTTAACAAAGTTAGAGTCGGACTCCTTTATCCATATTACCTTTAATTCGTATCTTCGCGCGGACAAAAAACAAGATTAAATTAAAAAAGAATTATGAAAAAAATGATTGTTTTAGGCACTGCAATGTGCATCGTTATGGCTTTTACAAGTTGTAAATCAAGTGAAAAAGCTTATAAGAAAGCTTACGAAAAAGCACAATCGCAGAATGATGATTACGGAAAGGATAACTATGCATCGGAATCTAGCGATATCCCTGTTGTTGCACCGATAGAAACACGGCAATCGACAACCGAAACGCGCGTTGTGGACAATTATGACAATGTACCAGTGCGTCGTGAGAACGTTTCGGTTGTAAACGGTACAGGGCTTAAGACTTATAGTGTGGTTGTGGGTTCGTTCAGCGTTAAAGCCAATGCCGAAGGTTTGCAGCAACGTCTCAAAAACGCTGGCTACGATTCTCAAATTGCTTTCAACGCCGGTAATAACATGTATCGCGTCATTGCAAGCACATTCGACAGCAAGGCTTCGGCCGCACAAAGTCGTGACCAATTGCGCTCGCAGTATGCCGATGCTTGGCTGCTTGCTAAGTGATGGGCAGAATCCTGTCGATTGACTACGGAAAGAAAAGAACAGGAATAGCAGTCACCGATCCTTTGAAGATAATAGCCAATGGATTGGTGACTGTTCCTACATCTACACTTTTCGACTTTCTCAAAGACTATACGCAGAAAGAAACGGTTGAAAGAATAGTCATCGGTCGTCCGATACAACTAAACGGACAACCGAGTGAAAATCTCACTCGCGTAGAGCAATTCGTAGTTCGTTGGCACAAAGAATTTCCAAATATCTCGGTCGACTATTTCGACGAGCGTTTCACTTCGGTCATTGCACAGAAAACAATTCTCTCCGGAGGCGTCAAAAAGAAGACCAGAAGAGAAGATAAAGGCATGGTCGACGAAATCTCGGCAACAATCATATTGCAGGATTATATGCGCTCCAAGGGATTATAATAACGAAACAATAAAGAAAAAGAAATGATACTACCCGTTTACACCTATGGACAACCCGTGCTTCGTAAAGTGGCACAAGATATCCCTATCGATTATCCCGAACTCCAGGAACTAATTAAAAACATGTTCGAAACCAACACCGCCAGTGAAGGAATAGGATTGGCTGCTCCACAGATTGGTAAATCTATCCGCGTCGTAATTATCGACCTGGATGCAATCTCTGATCATCTGCCCGAATACAAAGGGTTCCGACATGCTTTCATCAACGCCCACATCCTGGAAACCGACGACTCGGAAACTGAAACCATGGAAGAAGGCTGCCTCTCTCTGCCTGGTCTACATGAAAATGTTACTCGCGCAAAACGAATACATGTGCGCTATCTCGATGAAAATTTTCAAGAGCATGACGAATGGGTCGACGGTTACCTCGCCCGCGTGATGCAGCATGAGTTCGATCATATCGAAGGCAAACTCTTCATCGACCACATCTCACCTTTTCGCAAACAAATGATTCAAGGAAAGCTCAAAGCTTTCATGCAAGGACGCTTCAAATGCGCCTACAAAGTCAAGCCCATTAAAAGATAATTCCACCGTGCGAAGCTTCATGATATTCCTACTAATATTAGCGGCCTCACCCCTTCCTGCGCAATACAACATCAAGAAGCTCATGGAAGAAGGCAAACGCACGCTCGACCAGGGATATTATGTCACTTCGATGCAGATTTTTTCTCGAATCACGGCGCTGAAACCCAATCTCTACGAGCCGTGGTACCTCATGGCACTCTCCAAATATCATCTCGAAGACTATAAAGGTGCCGATGAGGATTGTCAGCAGGCTCTGAAACTCCAACCCTATATTCCCGACATCTTCGAACTCTACGCCATGACCTGTATCCGACAGGAAAAGTTCGATAGCGCAATCATCGCCTACACAAAAGCTATCGAACTCACCTCTGATAAACGTGACTATTGGTTCAACAGAGCCTATTGTATCTACATGACTGACAATGTAAAACTGGCACGCGAACAACTCGACTATATGCTTCGAAGATGGCCCAACTTCACCGAAGCAACCGCACTTTTACGCGAACTCCAAGCCGGCACCAAACCTCGCCGAAGTCTGCCAGGACCTTCCCGAATAGCTTTTCCAAAACTGGGCGAAGCTACTATCCCACACCAGCTCAACAGACTGACCCACTGACCCCAATGCACAAATCTTTAAACAGAAAATCCTTACTTTTGCAAGCATGAAGACAATCGATAAACATATTGAATATCTCCTCCTAGACAATGACTGCGTTATTGTTCCTGGATTAGGTGGATTTGTTGCACACCGCGTCAAATCCCGATTCGACAAACACGATAACATGTTTCTCCCACCCTACAGGACACTTGGCTTCAACCCATTACTAACAATGAACGATTCGTTGTTAGCACAGGCTTACACTGACACCTTCGACATAAGTCATCCCGAGGCGATGAACAGAATTGAAAAAGAAGTCGAAAACATCCAAAAACAACTCGACAATCAAGGACAGTTTGAATTCAATGGACTCGGAACACTCATCAAAGACAAAGAACAGAAACTCATCTTCGAACCCTATGAAAGCGGAATTATCACCCCCGAATACTACGGTCTCGGTAGCTTCGAAGCCTTCAGGCAAAACGATATCGAAGAAGAAATGCCGATCGAATACGAAAATACACGTCTCGTTAGCATAAATACCGACAATTACGGTCAACGAAAAATCAGCATCAGTTTCAAAGCCATTCGTCATGCAGCCCTTGCAGCCATGTTCCTCGCAACAATAACACTGATTATATTCTCAGTAAGTAAAAACGGATTGAGCAGCGGACAAGTAAAGAGCAGCGTAATTTCAAATATATTTGACTCAGCTACCCCCACCATCATCTCAAAACCCCACGTCAACCCAGCACCGTGGACTATCGTCATGGCTAGTCATATTCCCCAAAACAACGCGCAACTCTTCAAAACTCAACTTCAAAAGAAAGGTTTCGAAGAAACATTCGTATACAACAACAAAGGCACCGTGAAAGTGCTCTACGGCCACTTCAAAACATCGGCCGACGCCTTCAATACCCTCCACAGTCTCCAAGGTCATCCCGAATTTAAGTCGGCTTGGGTGATGGAACTCGAAAAATAATTCCACTATTATATTATATATGAAACGAGTGAGATGTCCTAAATGCGACACATTCATTGCTTTCGATGAGACCCAATACACCTCTGGGCAACGTCTAGTATTCGAATGCAACAATTGCAGAAAACAATTCGGAATACGCATCGGCATCTCTAAACTACGTCAAACCCAAAAGGAAGAAAACGCTACAATTAGTCTCACCACACAGGAACATCCATGCGGCTACCTACACGTAATCGAAAACGTGTTCCACTACAAGCAAATACTACCCCTACAGCTGGGCGACAACATAATTGGCCACTACATGAAAGGTAACAATATCAACTGCCCAATTGAAACCGTCGACCCCAGTATGGACATGACACACTGCATCCTAAACGTAACTCGCGACCGATATAATCGCCTCAAATACACCATCCGCGATGCCCCCTCAAACACAGGGACCTTTGTCGACAACGAACTCCTCGGCATCAACGAACGCAGAGTCATATACAATGGTACCCTCTTCACCATAGGTGCCACCAGCATAATTCTCCACACTTAAACTCGCCCCGAGTCACATTTTCAGTTTTGCATCATGCTACACCCATAGCCACAATACAGTCTATATTTCCTAAAACTAAAACGCCAAAAGAGCTGCTCTCAATGAAGATTTCTTGGGAGATTAATTTTATCGAGAAAGAATAATCATCATCTAAAATGTTACAAAAATATAAAATATTTGGGCTCACTTTCTGCGTATCAATATAAAGTCTATATTTGCGACATCAATCTAGCATACCAGCCAGATTGTAGATTTTTAGTTATTTATAAAAAATGTAAGATTTATGAAGAAAGTTTTTTTATCTCTAGCGTTTATGCTAGTAGCTGGTGTAGGAACAATTTCTGCACACCCAGTGACTGTAACTCTTTCCAATGGAATGAAGTTTACTTTAGAATCTAGCAAGTTTAAAAATGGGTTAGACATGGCTATAGAAGTTGCGCGTTTGGAAAATGTTTTTGGCCATATTGATATGTCCATTATAAACAAGGACATCAGTTATACGCCCGAATTTTGGTAAATCTAATTTTTAATTTTAATGAATAAGGGGGAGGGGCTAAGTGTTAGCACACTCCCCTTTATTTATGATTCTTATTTTTTAGAACTTCAGCTATGAAAAAGCTCCTATTTGTATTATTAATTTCATTGATGGCTATCCAACTTAATTCTCAAAATAAGCCTACTATTATCAGTCCGGGCACAATTCCGGGTCTGACATTAATAGAGCGTGATGTGAAAGACACAGCGTTTATAACAGTGTTCTATAAGTTTGCATTTGTTCCTGACTCAACTAATCATGGACGTAAAAATGAAGGGCAGACAATTCTATTGATGGGCGACAAATGGTTGGGATTTATGGATTGGAATACTTTTCAAATTGATTCTATCAACGATGATTTTGCTATAAAGAAAAAAAATCCTTGGAATCTGGTAGGAATAATTGGTAATTGTAGTCCAGCCTATTGGACTTCTCTCGTGATAAACAAACAAACTAAGGATTGCATCATTCAAATTCAGAACTTTAGCAAATATCAATATAGTCAGCAGCTTCCGCATATGGACTGGCAACTGCTAGAGGGCGATAAAAAAGAGGTTTGCGGAGTGATTTGCGACAAAGCCATTTGCCATTGGAGTGGTAGAGATTGGGAAGCATGGTACTCCACCACCTATCCAGCTCCATATGGACCATATCTTTTCAATGGATTGCCAGGATTGATATTCGCCCTAAAAGACACTAAGAATAATTTCTTTTTTAAACTCAATGGATTAGATGATTCGCCCTGGGGACGACCGATTTATATTCGCACCGATGATGAAATTATCAAAACAACGAGAGAAAAGGCTAGAGTAGGTATTGAAAATGAACAAGGAGATGCTACTTCTGCTTTATCCGGACATCCAGGAATAATAGATTTACCGAAAGAACTCAAAGGCAAGAAGATAAGACTACCTTATAATCCAATTGAGAAAGAATAGCATCAAAGTGACACGCTATATTCTTATCATCTTTTTTTCATTCCTTGTTACCACCATCCACGCACAGGTGGCAACAAGGACCGTTAGCGGAAAAATCACTGATTCCGAAACACACGAAGCTGTGATTGGTGCAACATGCAAGGTGGTGAATGCGCAGGGGAAAATCTTAACATATGCCACGACAGACGGCACAGGAAACTATAAACTGCGAATCACCGACGGAGCCCTACGCATGATTGTGTCGGCCATGGGCTATACAGAACAATCATTCGAAGCATCAGCTATCAAAGAGCATAAAAATATATCGCTCCGCCCAGAAACCTATTCACTCAAAGAAGTGCCAGTAACGGTTAATCCGATTGAAATAAATAAGGATACGATTAAATATAACGTGAGCGCCTTCAAAACTCGCAACGACAAATACATTGAAGACGTACTGCGCAAAATGCCCGGTATTGAGGTTAATTCCAGCGGTCAAATTCTCTATAAAGGCGAAAGTATTAACCAATTCAACATAGAAGGACAGAATCTTCTTGGCAACCGATACAACCAAGCTACCAGAAACCTTCCCGTCGACGCCGTAGCGCAAGTACAAATTGTAGAAAACGATCAGCCCATTCGCGCCCTCAAAAAACGTGCACCCAGCAAGAAGGCAACACTCAACATAAAACTAAAAAGTTCATACAAGCTGCGGCCATTTGGTGAAACGATTTTCGGCGGCGGAAAGGGATACGACAAACACACACTTTGGCAAAATAAACTTACCCTCATCAACATCGGACGTAAGCAACAAATGTTGCTCAACGCTTCGATGAATAATAACGGAATGAGCCTTAGCAAAAACAACACGGCTCATATCAATTCGGGCGACTTGGAGAACTTCATGTTCAATCCTTTCAACCTGCTCTATGCCTCCAGTGCCGTATTGCCGCCTGTAAGCGAACCGCGCTATCTCAGAAACAAAGATATAGCTGCAGGATTAAACCATTTGTTCAGACTCGGGAAATATGGCAGTTTCCGAACAAACATAACCTACTATGGCAACTCTGTCCGGTCGTTAGATTCAACATCGAACCAAATAGATGGGGCTTATTCGTTTAATCTCTGCGAAGCAAATCGGCGAAAAGTCAGCGAACACACGCTCAACACCGAACTGCACTACGAACTCAACGCTCCGAAAGTTTACCTCATCAATGAACTCTCGGGCAATATATCCCGTTCGACAAACCGAGGCGAACTCCAAAGCAATGCACAGACGCTCATCGAAAGAGTAGACCGGCATCCGCACATGCTACAAAACAAACTGTCGCTAATCGTGAACTCCGGCGTCCGAACCTACGGAATAAACTCCATTACCCGATATTTCAAACGAAACGAATGGCTCGACGCCAGTATTGGTCACAAAACGAATATCGACCTTGCGCGATTTGCTACTCGAAATACCGTGAACACCGGTTTCATTTTCCTCGGAAAAGCGCTCGATTTAAGCTACACTATCTTCTATCAGCACGACAAAATCACGGTGGATACCTTACAAATCACACCGCGCTGCACGATAAACTCACAGCTCAAAAACCAGCTCAATCTTTCTTACAACATCAACTACCGACGTGGACAAATCTTGATTGCTCTACCCACCGAAATACTCAACCTGCATATCGACACTCGTCCCCAAGGTAGTCAGAACACTTATTTTTTCCTATCGCCCTCGCTAAATATTACCCATCGCTTATCACCTTTCTTGAATTTTACTCTAAGCGGCAAACTTTCGAAAAGTACCGACAACTATGTGTTAGCTCCCCAAACATATTATCGCTCCTACAGAACGCGTTTCACTCCTCTTGGCGACATCGGCTGGACACGAGCTTCATCGCTGGCTTCATCTGTCTACTATGCCAACCTCATCAACATGCTCACCGTGGGCTTCACCGGAGTTATGACATGGAGCAAGAGCGACCACTACGAACAATTTGCCTACACCGAACGAACAACTGAGATTCTCCAGATTTGGAAAGACAACACATCGAAAATAATTTATCTCAGTTTGCTTGTCGACAAGAGTTTTCCACGTGCTGATCTGCAAATCAAAAGCGGCCTCAACTTTAACCGGCGCGAAATGCTCATAGCCCAGAACGCGCGCCTGCAAACCATCAAATCGAACATCGCAACTGCAACTCTATTCTTTAGATACGACCACCTAAAATGGATAACCCTCTCGCACGACCTCACCTTCAATCTTTCTTGGCAGGACCATTATCTCGGTAGTCGTTCGCAGCCGCTCACCAGTTTCTACCAAATTCTCACACTAAACTCGGCCCCGCTTAGTAAAATGAATCTAACCCTTCAGGCCGAACAAAATACGCTTGAGATTGAAAATAACCGTTTCCGCACAAACATTTTTATTGATGCTGCCGTTCAATACGCTGTTAGCCGACGCCTTGAACTAGGCCTACAGCTTCATAATCTTCTTGACCGCCGCATCTACGAAGAAGTTTCTTTCTTCGGCATGACTCGCCGCGCTCTTCAACTTCCTCTTCGTGGGCGCGAAATGATGTTACTAGTAAAACTAAAGCTATAAATACAGCAAATTGTTGCTAATGTAATCTGAACAGAGAGACGATACCTTTTGATGACAAACATTTACTGATTCTTTTGTGGCTTAATTCTGAAATGTATTTTGTGTGTTTCATGCATTTATAAAAGAATTCGTTTCCGGTCGATAATGGTTATTTGTTTGCCATTCACTTTCAATATTCCGTCACGCTCGAAATCGGCAAGAACCCGGAGAAGTGAAAATTTCTGTATACCGAACGAATCGGCAATTTCCTGTCTGGAGCGTTTCAGGATTATTTCATTTCCGCCCTGTTCGCCCGAAAGTTCTAACAGCATGTAGGCCACCTTTTCGCGGATGGTGAACAGACTTAGCACTTTGAGTTTATGGGTCAGAAAAACGTCGATGTTCGAAAGAATCCTGATGAAATTCATTCGCAGTTTGTCATCGTTGTCGATGAGCCGTTTCAAGTCGACGGGCATAATACGCAACAAAGTAACTTTTCCTTCAGTTTCGATGCTCACAGGAAGTTCTTTTTTCTTGGCGAAAATGAAAGCAGGCGCAACCAAATTTCCCATTCGCAGTCGACTCACTTCAACCTGTTTTCCCGATAGCGACGCCATTCGGCAAATCAATCCGCCATCCACCACAATGTCAACATATCGGCAAGGCATTCCGGCTAAGGCATACACCTCGTGCGCCGGCATTTCAACGATTCTGTGACTGGTATTTCCCAAAGTCATTTCAATTTCAAATTGGCTCATGTCTGCAAACAAAGGGCAAACTTGGAGCGCATCTACGATTCTTTTCTCCATGTCTGCAAAAGTATTGAGATAACTTTGCACGCATAGAGAAATAATCAGAATAAGTATGGAAATAAGAATCAAAAGAGTCTACGAATTGCCAACAGCCGACGACGGACAGAGAGTACTCATAGACCGACTTTGGCCTCGCGGATTGAGCAAGGAAAAAGCACAAATAGACGTTTGGGAAAAAGAAATTGCTCCCAGCAACGAATTGCGTAAATGGTTCGGGCATGAACCTGAGAAGTTCGAGGAATTCGAGCGGCGTTATTGCAAAGAGCTGGAAAACAATCCGTCTGTGCAGTCGTTTATTGAGATGCTAAAGCAGCACGAGCTAACAACTCTACTCTATTCAGCCCACGACGCCGAGCACAACAATGCCGTGGTATTGGCCGGATTTATCACCCGAAGACTGACATAATGTCTGCCGAGCGCGACATTATGTCCTTTATCTTTCCCTGGTATATAGCTTGCAATATTACCGGTGTAAACATTTAAAATTAGAATAAGGAGAAAAAGATTATGTACAGAAATTCATGGCTTCCAGAAGTCTTCAACGACTTCTTCTATAACAGCAACATGCCCAAGGCCAACGCCACGGCTCCTGCAATAAACGTTTTGGAATCGGCAGACGAATATACGGTTGAACTCGCAGCTCCCGGTCTTCGCAAAGAAGATTTCGAAGTGCACGTGAACGACGACGGCGACCTGACCATCAAAATGGAAAAGAAAGAGGAAATGAAAGACAAGTCGGCCCACTATCTGCGTCGCGAGTTTTCTTACAGCAAGTACGAGCAAACGCTCATTCTGCCCGACGACGTCGACAAAGAAAAGATTGGTGCTCACATGTCGGATGGCGTACTGAAAGTTTCGCTACCCAAGCTGCAACAAACCGTTCAGAAGGTTGCCCGCCAAATAACCGTTGGTTAAACCAACAAGACGCTTTAAATCGAACAATAGGTTAAAGTCCGCAAGGACGATTATTCCCCGGTTGCCAACAAGCAGCCGGGGAATTTTTTGCCTGTTTCGGGAACTAACAATCAACTATCTCTTTCAATGTAAGAATCCGTTGCCTTTCCGGTACCGTTACAACCACTGATAATGTATAAACATTTATCCATTGGTTGTAAATGTACAATTTTAAGATAAGCGTTTATGGATTATGGTGTGTGCTCCAAGTCAGACTTTGGTATTTTATCATTGAGCGGATTATAATTATCTCTACCGACAAACACGGTTTTATCATCAGGCGGGACATTGTTATTCGTAGGGATAACATCGGCAGTAGGTTTATTATCCGTGGATGAAATATTATCCTCCTGGGAGATTTTATCCTCGGGGAGGTTTTTAAAAATATTTTTATCGTCAGAGGAGTTGTCATCCAAAACTTCGTCGACCGGTTTTTCCTTGTGTTTCCGTTTTGTGAGAACCTGTTCCTTATAGCGTTTCACCATAAAATTCATGTAGCTAACGAACGGCTCCATACCAGGCACGAGTTCCAGAAAATAAAGACAGTTAACCGTCTTTATCAACACAAGATAAGCCTCATCGCTTGCCTGGCGTGCCGAACGTCTCTCACCCTTAACACGACCTATATTTGCTTCTATTCTACTCCTTATAAGCTTTTCTACTTTCAAGTTGGCCTCTTTCAGAGACGCTACGTAGGGTCGCAATCCGAGCCGGGCGACATGCACGGCGAAATCTGTTTCGCAATCTTTAACGAGCTTACTGATGAGCGCTGTTTCGTGGTCGAGATGCTTCGGGGCTTGATACCGAACTCTTTTATGCGTTGATAGAGTTCGATGGCAGCCTGTTTCATTTCGGGTACCGAGATTTTTTGGAAATTGCGCACAGCACCTTTAAATCCGATGAAAAGCGAGTCGCGTTCGTGGTCGAATTCCCGGATATTATCGGTAGTCAAGCTCTTCCGCGACAAACTGAGACATCTCCTCTCCTCTTTGAGTGCCTCGACTAACTTTTTGGCTGCATTTTTTATCTGTTTATTGGCCTGGAGTGCGTTTTCCGACTCTACTCGAGCACACACATTCTGAATGAATTGCACATGTGCTGCGTTCGTCATCTTTTGCAGGTCAATCTTCTGAATTTCATTAAAAAGTTTCTTCGTTTCCATTTGAATCCGATTTTCTTATAACCATCAATTATTCTTTTTCCGGCTATCCGATTTCGCTTGCGAGGATAAATTATTCAATATCTTACCATCTGATTTTGATTATTATCTTCGGAAAGTTCCGGATGATATAAATACTAAAATAAACTATCTTAAGTACTTTCTGCAAATATAAAACATTTCTTTAATATGTCTACGGAATTTACCGGAAATATAAAATTATTATATATATTAATTTCGGGAGTTACCGAACTTATAAAACAATAAAGTATATAAGCTTCGGAGTTTTCCTAGATTAGTAAACAATAAGAAATATAAATCTCGGAACTTTCCGAAATTATAAAATTATAGTGTATATAAACTTCGGAGTTTACGGTACTTATAAAATAGTAGTATAAAGTAACCTCTGAACTTTCCGAAACTATGAAATAGTAATGTTTATTATATTCGGAACACTACCGAATAATTTTACAATAACGAATATATAGTTCGGAACTTCCCGAATATGATATGAAAAATTTTATTGAAAGATATGGAGGATTATATGTGCTCATAAAAAATTCCATAAGATGGGCGAGAGAGATAAATTATCTCTCTGATTTTCGGATTCGATGTAGCAGTTGCAACGAGGTGTAGCTACAGTTCCTATCTTCATCTCCAGAGGCTATTAATTATGACCATCTACTTATCTTTGTCCATCAAAAATTGAAACACGAGCATAAATGAAACGAGAAGAAGACATCAGAAATGCCATCGAAACAATGAAGCGGGGAGGCGTGATTCTATATCCAACCGACACGGTTTGGGGACTGGGATGCGACGCTACGAACGCCGAAGCTGTGGAGAAAATTTATCGTATAAAAAAGCGAAACGATTCAAAGGCCCTCATCTGTCTCGTCGATTCCGACGCCCGACTGCAACGCTATGTCAAAACGGTGCCTGGCGTGGCTTGGGAACTCATCGATACCGTTACCGAACCTACAACCGTAATTCTGGACGGGGCGGTTAATCTGGCGCCGAATCTGATTGCCGACGATGGAACGATTGGCATTCGGATAACTAAAGAGCCTTTCTCGCACGAGTTGTGCTACAGATTTCAGAAAGCCGTTGTAAGCACGTCGGCCAACGTTAGCGGACAGCCAACGGCACAGAACTATGACGATATTTCGGAGGAAATTCTTGCGGCGGTGGATTATGTTTGTTTTGCCCGCCGACAGGAGCATAAACCGCATAAACCGTCAACGATAATCAAGATTGCCATGAACGGCGAATTCAAAATAATCAGGAAATAAACTCATGCCCCTCGAAGAAACGTTAAGCAAAATTGTTGCGTGGCAAAAGCGACGAGTGTCCAACCGCGAGCTGATGCTTGTGCTGGCTTTCATTGTGGGTTTTCTGGCCTCAGTGGCGGCCTATGTGCTGCATATCATCATCGGGCAAATTGAGTCGCTCATCACTTCGGGTTTTCGTATGATGACGATAAACTGGCTCTATTTGCTCTATCCGATAATTGGAATTTGGCTCACTGGATTGTTTATTCGATATATCGTGCGCGATAATATTTCGCACGGAATAACGCGTGTTCTCTACGCCATCTCAACGAAGCAATCTCGACTGAAGCTCCATAACACTTGGTCGTCCATCGTAGCCTCGGCCATCACCATCGGTTTTGGCGGTTCGGTTGGAGCCGAAGCTCCGATTGTACTCACGGGGTCGGCCATAGGTAGTAATCTGGGCAAGGCATTCAACATGGACAACCGGAAACTTATGTTACTGGTGGGATGCGGAGCAGCGGCGGCGGTGTCGGGAATATTCAAAGCTCCGATTGCCGGACTGGTTTTCACGCTCGAGGTGCTGATGGTTGACCTCACGATGGCGTCGCTCTTACCGATTCTCATCTCGTCGGTCACGGCTACGTGTTTTTCTTATTTCTTCACGGGCAGTGCAGCGATGTACGACTTCCATATAGATTATCTCTGGAGTTTAGACCGCGTTCCGCCAACTATTCTGCTTGGCATCATGTGCGGTTTTCTATCGCTCTATTTTATGCGAGTTATGTCGTGGTGCGAAAACGGATTCGCGAAGCTGTCGAGCGTCCGTATATGAAACTTATTGTAGGCGGACTGATTCTTTCGTCGCTCATCTTCCTTTTCCCGTCGCTCTATGGCGAGGGCTACAGTTCGCTGCGAATCTTCATCGAAGGCAAAACTGAATTGGATTGGGACAGCGTGTTGCGCGGGTCAATGTTTGCCGGAGAAACAAAATTTCTCGTGCTCTATGTGGGTTTGGTAATGATAACCAAAGTGTTTGCAACCAGCGCAACAAACGGAGCCGGCGGATGTGGCGGAACTTTCGCACCATCGCTGTTTATCGGCGGATTCGGCGGATTCTTCTTCGCTCGGGTTTGGAACATAAATCATCTGGGAGTGTATATTCCGGAGAAGAATTTCACCCTCTACGGTATGGCCGCCGTGATGGCTGCCGTGATGCATGCTCCGCTCACAGGAATCTTTCTCATCGCCGAACTCACGGGCGGTTATCACCTTTTCATTCCGTTGATAATCGTTACCATCTGCTCATATCTCACAATAAACATCTTCGAGCACCACAGTATCTACGCCGTTCGTCTGGCTCGACAAGGCAAACTGCTCACTCATCATACCGACCATTCCATACTCACAATGATGAGTATGAAAAACATAATCGATAAAGATTTCACGTCAGTTAAACCCGACTTGGAAATGGGTACCTCGTACATGCCATCAGCTCAAGTCGCGACAACTACATTCCCGTGCTCGACGACAGCGGCAGACTGCTGGGCGAAATCGACATAAACAAAATTCGACACATCATCTTCCGAACCGAACTATATCATCGCTTCCGCGTAAGCCAGCTCATGAGCCCTCCCGCAGCCGAACTAAACGCCAACGACCCAATGGAAGATGTAATGAAAACCTTTGAACGAACCGGCGCACAATATCTTCCCGTCGTAGACATCGATGGACAGCTTGTGGGGTATATCTCACGAATCAGACTCTTCGATTTATACCGACAATTGGTGGCCGACTTCAGCGCGGAATAAAAACATTGAATATGAAAAAGAAAGATTTGCGAATCGTTTTTATGGGAACTCCCGAATTTGCCGTTGAATCGCTCAAGGCACTAGTAGAAAATGGTTATAATGTTGTGGGTGTTGTTACGCAGCCCGACAAACCCGTTGGTAGGCATCACGAAACGCTACAGGCATCGACCGTGAAGCAATATGCCCTAGAGGTTGGACTGCCCGTTTTGCAACCCGAGCGGATGAAGGACGAAACATTTCTTGCCCAGTTACGCGCTCTCAAAGCCGATTTGCAAGTGGTTGTTGCTTTCCGAATGTTGCCACGCGAAGTTTGGAGTATGCCTACGTACAAAACATTCAATGTTCACGCTGCTCTTCTGCCCGATTATCGAGGCGCTGCTCCCATAAACTGGGCCGTGATAAACGGCGAAACTGAAACCGGAGTAACCACTTTCTTTCTTGACGAAGACATCGACACAGGCAGAATTATCCAACAAAAAAAGTTCCCGATTCCCGATGATGCCAATGTGGAATATGTTTACAACGGACTGATGCATCTAGGTGCTAAGGTCGCCATGGAGACGGTTGATTTAATCGCCACCGCACAGTCATTCGAAGAAATCAGTTATCAGCAAATTAACAATGGTAATCTTCACACAGCGCCAAAACTCTTCAAAGAAAATTGCCTAATCAATTGGAATCAACCGGCTAAACGAATCTACAATTTCATCCGCGGACTTAGTCCAATGCCCGGCGCATGGACTTCGCTTCCCGGTTCGTTGACGTTGAAAATCTATAAGTCGGCTAAAACCTCCCGCTCTTCGACCGGCACTCCCGGTACGTTCGTAGTCGAGCGCAACAGACTCTACGCAAACACCGAAGATTTCCAACTCGAACTGGTGGAAATTCAACTCTCCGGAAAGAAACGTATGATGGCCGACTCTTTCCTCAACGGTTTCCACGACCGATTCCCTTGGTGAATAAATCCTTGGTCTTTTTTAGTGGCATAAAAACAAATCTTCCACAATCGGGTTAGCTCTTGATGTTCGGAAGAAAATAAGTAATTATGCCCATCAATGGAAGGAAAGCTGTTAGTTCGAAAACAAATCGTATGCTTTCGACATCGGCCAACCAACCGAAAAATGCAGAGCCAATGCCACCCAATCCAAAAGACAAACCAAAGAAAGCACCCGAAATCATTCCCACATTTCCTGGCAACAATTCGGTTGCATAAACTAGGATTGCCGACATTGCCGACGACATAATCATACCCACAAACATGGCTAATGCAACCGTCCAAAACAGATTACAATAGGGTAACAATAATGCAAAAGGTGCAGCGCCGAGAATACTTCCCCAGATTACATATTTCCGCCCATAACGGTCGCCCACAACTCCGCCAACGAGCAATCCAAGCGCGGCAAAAACGAAAAAGCCAAACAAACAATATTGCGAAGCCGCAATACTTAGACCGAATCGGTCGATAAGGTAAAACGTGAGATAGCTCTGGATGTTGGCCATGTAAAAATCTTTCGAAAACATCAGAACAAGTAGAATGATAAGCGCTGCAACAATCTGCCGACGCGAAAGATGAGTTGAGTTAGTAATATCGAATCGCGAACGGCTCTTGCCGTAAAGTTCTATCTGCTTCTTATACCACTTTCCAATTCGCACGAGCAATCCAATAGCAACAATCGAAAGCAAAGCGAGCCAACGAATGGTGCCCTGTCCGTGGGGAACAATCATAAGAGCACCAACTACCGGACCGAACGCACGTCCCACATTTCCGCCCACCTGAAAAACCGATTGCGCCATACCTTTTGCACCACCAGAAGCCAGTCGGGCAACCTTCGACGATTCGGGATGCAGAACCGATGATCCGATTCCAACCATAGCAACTGCTGCAAGAATCAATGCGAAACTATCGGCAAACGAAAGCAACACTAGTCCGCCGAGAGTGAAGCACATGCCCATCGCCAAACCATAGGGACGCGGATGCTTATCGGAGAAATAGCCAACTAACGGCTGGAGCAACGACGACGTGAGCTGATTGATGAGTGTAATTATTCCAACTTGTAGGAAACTCAACCCGAGAGCCTCCTTCAACATGGGATAGATAGCCGGAATGACCGATTGAAACATGTCATTGAGCAAATGGCCGAGACTAACCATAATCAAAACCGAAATCGTGGCCTCGTTGTTAATCTTAATCCTTTTCATTTGTTTTCAAGGTTCAATAGAAAACGTTTTATTTCGAGCCCTCCGCCGTAGCCAACCAGTGAACCGTTGCTGCCAATGATGCGATGGCAGGGGGCGAAAATCGAAATATTGTTGGCTCCGTTAGCCAATCCTACCGCGCGAACAGCTTTTGGATTGCCGATTTTCTTGGCCAGCCATGCATAGGATTTCGTTTCGCCAAATGGAACATCAAGCAGTGCCGACCAAACTTTTTTCTGAAAATCAGTACCTGCAAAAAGCAGCGGGATGTTGAACGTTCTGCGCCTTCCGGCAAAATACTCTTCGAGTTCGTATGCCGCTCGTCGGGTTATTTCCGATGGAGTATCGACGAACTCCGCATTCAAAAGTTTTCGCAATTTGCAGTCGGTCTTTGGCCTGTGTTTTTCGCTCGTCCAATCGCATAAACATAACTTCTCTTCGCAAGCTCCCAGAAGTAAATCTCCGCAAGGCGAATGATAAATCTCTGTGTGAATAATCATCTCTTTTTTTGTTTTATAACGAATTTGCATGAGCCGAGGCAATAGTCCAGAAGCTGCATATCCTCATCTCTCATACGATTCAAAAGTAAGAGGTTTTTTATTATTAAGCGGGACTATCAATTGTTAACATCTACTTATGGCTTACTTTTGCAGGGAGATAACATCAATAGAAACATTTTTTTAATTTCCAATATCCGGATTTATGAAACACATTCTTTTATTAGCGCTTTTGGCATTATGCCCAATGGCTATGTTGGCCAACAAAACGCAAATCGAACAAAAAACAAAAACTGTAAAGCGAAATGCCAAGCAGACATCCGTCGAAACATATCTCGATTTCCTTTATCGATATATGCCACAGCCCGACAAAACCGACTACAGCAGGGAGTTCTACAAGCAGAATATAGCCCTCGCACTTCAGGCAAGGAAGGATATGCCATGGGGCGAAAAAGTGTCAGAGGATTTGTTCCAACATTTCGTCCTGCCTGTAAGAGTAAACAACGAAAACCTCGACGAAAGTAGAGCGGTATTCTTTCCCGACTTGAAAACCCGACTTAAAGGATTATCGATGAAAGAGGCTATTCTGGAAGTTAATCATTGGTGCCACGAGAAGGTTACTTATCGGCCATCTGATGCTCGAACAAGCAGTCCGCTAGCTTCCGTTCGTACAGCCTATGGACGTTGTGGTGAGGAGAGTACGTTCCTTGTTGCCGCCCTGCGTTCGGTTTGCATTCCAGCTCGGCAGGTTTATACTCCGCGCTGGGCTCACACTGACGATAATCATGCCTGGGTAGAGGCCTGGGCCGACGGACAGTGGTGGTTTCTCGGCGCATGCGAACCTGAACCGGTTCTAAATCTGGGCTGGTTCAACGAGAGTGCATCACGCGGACTGCTGATGCACACAAAAGTGTTCGGCGATTATAAAGGAAACGAAGAAGTGATTAGCTCAACGCCGTTCTACACCGAGATTAACGTGGTTGATAACTATGCCAAAGCAACAAAGAAAACTTTGCGCATTGTTGACACACAAGATAGACCAATTGCGGGTGCAAGAGTTGAGTTCAAGATTTACAACTATGCCGAATTCTTCACCGTGGCCACAAAATTAACTGATGCCCGAGGAGAGGTTAGTATAACAGCCGGTTTGGGCGATATGATTGCGTGGGTGTCAAAGGACGGCAACTACGCCTTCAAGAAGATAAACTTCCGCGAATCCCAACCAAACATTATTGTTCTTAGCTCGGTTCGCCCCCAAAGAGTTAACGATTTCGATATCATTCCGCCGGCTATGGTTAGTTCACTTCCGCCCGTAACAGCCGAGCAACGCCGAAACAATGACCTCCGGAAGATGCACGAGGATTCCATCCGCCAGGCCTATGAGGCAACAATGAAAGATGAATCACGAGGTAATTATGATGTAATAAACCGATTCCTTGCCGAGGCAAAAAACCAAGTTATGGCAAAAAAATTACTGGAGGTTATCTCGAAAAAAGACCTGCGCGATATTCAGCTAGCCGTGCTCAAAGACAATGAAACTGAACGCACCGATACATCAGAAATCTATTGCAAATATGTGCTCTCGCCGCGCGTGGAAAACGAATGGCTCGTACCCTACAAAGCAGTGTTTCGGAAAGAACTTGCAGCAATAAAATCGCCCCAGCAACTACTCGAATGGACTCGTAAAAACATAACGATAGACAACACGCAGAATCCGCAACACCTGCGTATGTCTCCACTGAGCGTTTATCGAACAAAGCGCACAGATAATCGGTCGTGGAAAATATTCTTCGTGTCGGCCGCCCGAAGCCTGGGCTTTCCCGCACGTGTGAACGAAATCGATGGACGACTGCAATATTGGGCAGATGGCAGATGGAACGATACAGAAAAGGCTAAAGTGACGCCAACCGGTAAACTACAACTCGATTATTCGCGAATGGCCGGCATCGACGATCCGAAATACTACATCCATTTCTCAATAAGCAAGATTGTTAACGGCAAAACGCAGTTGCTCACCTATCCCGACGAAACAACCTGGCAAACAACATTCAATAAACCCGTTGAACTCGAAACCGGAACCTACATGCTAATCACCGGAACCCGCCTTGCAAACGGCAGTGTGCTGGCTCATTGCGAAACATTCAACGTTGAGAAGGGCAAAACAACCAATGTACGCCTAAGCCTACGCGAATCTAACGACGAAGTACAAGTCATAGGCTCGCTAAATGCCGAAAATAACTACTTCGACACTGCCACCGGTACAACTACATCACTACTTGCAACGGCTGGTCGAGGCTACTATGTAATCGGAATCATCGCTCCCAACCACGAACCATCCAATCACACTCTACGCGACATAGCTCTGTGCAAGGAAGGATTTGAAAAGTGGGGACGAAAAATATTCTTCCTCTTCGAAAACGAAGAAGCACGTAGCCGATTCAATGCAAGTGAATTCGAAAACATGCCGTCGACCGTAGTATGGGGCACAGACATCAAAGGCAACATCTACAACGAAATCCGAAACGAATTCCATCTCACCAGCTCGTCGCTGCCTATCTTCATTATTGCCGACTCGTTCAATAGAGTAGTCTTCATCAGCCAAGGTTACACTATCGGACTTGGTGAACAACTTCTCAAAGTGATAGGCAAATTGTGATTCTTGTCCCCCTGGATTGTCGGGCAAGATTCACTAACTTTGCGTACAACCATATATGAATAACATTTTAATACATTCAGATTTATGAAAGATTTTGATTGGGCAAGTTTGTCCTTTGGCTATCAGCGAACCGACTACAACGTGCGCTGTAATTATCGCGATGGAAAATGGGGCGAAATAGAAATCAGCTCCGACGAGTACCTAAACCTACACATGGCGGCAACCTGTCTACACTACGGCCAAGAAGCTTTCGAAGGCTTGAAAGCATATCGCTGTCCTGACGGAAAAGTTCGAGTGTTCAGGGTGGAAGAAAATGCAGCTCGACTACAAAACACTTGCCGCGGCATAGTTATGCCCGAAGTGCCAACTGAATTGTTCAGTGAAATGGTGGAAAAAGTAGTGCGACTCAACCAGCAATACGTACCGCCCTACGAAAGCGGAGCAACCCTATACATTCGCCCGCTCCTCATCGGAACATCTGCACAAGTAGGTGTACATCCGGCACAAGAATATTGTTTCATCATTTTCGTAACCCCGGTGGGACCATATTTCAAAGGCGGATTTTCGACCAATCCATACGTGATTGTACACGATTTCGACCGCGCTGCCCCTCTCGGAACCGGAACTTTCAAAGTGGGCGGAAACTATGCCGCATCTCTCAAAGCTAACCAACTAGCCCACGCCAAGGGTTATGCATCCGAGTTCTATCTCGACTCGAAAGAAAAGAAGTATGTCGACGAATGCGGAGCTGCAAACTTCTTCGGAATAAAGAACAACACATACGTAACTCCACAATCGTCGTCAATCCTGCCTTCGATAACCAACAAGAGCCTAATGCAAATTGCTGAAGACCTCGGACTAAAGGTTGAACGCCGTCCTATTCCGGTTGAAGAACTCGAAACATTCGAAGAAGCCGGAGCATGCGGAACTGCGGCTGTCATCTCGCCCATTTCGCGGCTCGACGACGCTCAGACCGGTAAAACATACAGCTTCGGCGACAAGCCCGGTCCATGGTCAACCAAACTCTACGAAACTCTTCGCGGTATTCAATACGGCACCGTGGAAGACAAGCATGGCTGGACGAAAGTCATAATCGAATAGCCCCCTCCCTTATACTATCTTCTTCGAACTTCTATCAGAAAGTGCAAACTCACTTCTTCTGATAGAAGTTTTTTTGTTCTATCCCGTGAGTTCAGAATAACCTTTTGACTAAGTTCTGCCGGCCCATATGTGGCTGTTAGGGTCATTCTCTTAAACTCCCCCTTGACCCGATAAGGTCGTATGTAGGGAGAGACCTCGTGCCTGTCCGCCCGTCCGATAGGGAGAGATATGTCATGCAGTAGATAGGCCGAATTGTCATGAGAATCCGGACAGACACGGGGTCTGTCCCTACATGCGAGCGTGCCGCCCGAGTTGGCTCCATGTCTGTCATCCATCGTCCCTCCTGGACTTAAGCGAATTCTTAAAACCGAACTCACGTTATTTTAAGTGTACAGGAGAGATAGTATCTATACAAGAGGATAGATACTGGGAATACGAAAGGTACTATCGTTTTTGCAAAAAGGTACTATCGTTTTCTATAAAAAGTACTATCGTTTTTGGCAAAAAGTACTATCGTTTTTGACTATAGGACGATAATAAATTATTACGGGGACAGAAAAACCTAAGGAAACTTAGTGCGAGTTTTATATAAATGGCTAGGGTGTGGCATAGAGAATTTCTATTCCAGACAGCCTATGATGTCGCGAAGAGATATGCAGGAGTGTTGGTCGAGCCAGCGAGAGATGCCGTCGCGAATTTTGAGAGATACTTGTGGGTCGATGAAGTTGGCCGTGCCCACTTGGATGGCAGTAGCACCGGCCATGAAGAATTCGATGGCGTCTTCGGGTGTTGAGATTCCACCGAGACCGATGACGGGAAGATTAACAGCGTGGGCAACGTCGTACACCATGCGGAGAGCTACGGGTTTAATCGCCGGACCGCTTAAGCCACCCGTACGGATGCTCAACCGTGGCTGACGACGTTCGATGTCAATAGACATTCCCATGATAGTATTTATCAACGAGAGAGCATCGGCTCCTTCAGCTTCGCAAGCTTTAGCTATGGAGGTTATGTCTGTAACATTCGGCGACAGCTTCACGATTAGAGTTTTGGAGAATCGCCGGCGCACTTCACGTACTACGCTTGCCGCACCCTCGGGGGTGACTCCGAAAGCCATTCCGCCTTTCTTTACATTCGGACAAGAGATGTTGAGCTCAATGGCGGGAATACCGGAAAGTGAGTCGATTTTTTCGGCCGTTTCGGCATATGTTTGAGGCGAGTTACCGCTCACGTTCACGATGATATGAGAATCTATTGAGGAATCACCGCGTCGGTCGTGCTTCATCAGTTCAGGATAAATGTGAGTCACGAAATGGTTTACACCCTTATTTTGTAGACCCACACAGTTGAGCATTCCCGACGGGGTCTCGGCCATACGCGGATAGTCATTGCCCTCGCGCGGCTGCAGAGTTGTGCCTTTCACAACAATGGCTCCAAGGGCGTGAAGAGGCACAAAATCTTCGTATTCCAGTCCGTAGCCAAAGGTTCCGCTGGCTGTCATGACGGGATTTTTGAGTATAAGGTTGTGCAGTTTTACAGTTAAGTTCGCCATTGTTTTATTCTTTTTCGGGTTATGATTATCACCTACCAGAGCAGACTGTTGATGTTGAAAACAGGACCTTCCTTACATACACAGAGATTGCCTTGCGTTGTTTTTTCTACACAGCAAAGACAAGCGCCAAGGCCGCAGGCCATGAGGTTCTCGAGCGATACTTCGCAAACAATGGAATTCTTACGGGCAAAGTCTGCAACAGCCATCATCATGGGTTTCGGACCACAGGTTGCAATCCGATCGTAGTTTTCAGTTTTAAGACAAGAGTGCATGGTGACGAATCCTTTTTCGCCCAGTGAACCATCTTCGGTTGTTATCATGACGCGTCCCAGAGCTTTGAAATTATCGAGTTCTGGAATATCGGCAGCTGTTCTAGCCCCTAGTAGAAAGGTGGGTGTGGCACCGGTTTCTTTGATTAGCTTTCCGAAAAGCAACAAAGGAGCTATCCCCACACCTCCGCCAACAAGTAGCATACGTTCGAAATCTCTCGGCATAGTGAACCCCTTTCCCAACGGTAGAATGCAGTTCAGAGTATCGCCCGGTTTCAAACTGGCCAACGAACGTGTACCGCTTCCCACTTTAGCCACAAGCAACCAAAGTTCGTTACGCTCCCTGTCTAGAAAATTTACGGAAATAGGGCGACGCAGAAATATTGTGGGTGAGGAGTCAACCCGAACTTCAACAAACTGTCCAGGAAAGATTTCAGGAAGAGGAGATGGATGGGTGAGCTTCAGCAAAACATAGCGCACACTGATTTGTTCGACCGTTATAACTTTCAAATCGAGAATATGCTTCATTTCTTTCGGTTACGATATTCTGGACGGAGTTCAACTTTGGGAATCTTCACGTTGTCGCCGGCCGAAAGAGAAGTGGCATTATTGAGTACTTGGAAATAACCAATCATGTCGGCACCGAGGGTGTGTTTACTAAGTGATTCCAAGGTTTCACCCTTTTTCAGTACGACGGTTCTTTCCACTCCGACGATATTATATGCCCCGTAACGAATCCGTGGGTCGGCGTTCATTGCAGCATAGGTATCGGTCGATTCGGCTACTGATTCAGTTTTGCGGAGTGTCGTATCGGTCTTTGCCGAGTCAACGGATTCTTTCTTGGTTGAGTGAGTGGTTACTTTTTTCTTCGGTGCTGGAGTGGCTGAATTAGAATCGTGCATATATCCGCCAAAGAAATATCCGGCTACAAAGATGGCACACATTACAGCAGCCAGAATAGAACGGCGACGAAGTGGAGATGGTTCGTCGTCGTATTCATATATATCTTCATCTACAGAGGATTCCTCCTCGGGTTCGGGAGTTTTTTCGGTAGGCTGTTCGTTGTTGCGCGGTTCTTCGGGTACTGATTCTTCTTCGGTGGGTTCATCCTCAAACTCGACACCATCTTTCAGAGCCACTGATTCGAACTGTGAGAACGGTTTGTTCACTAATTCTTTCATCGATGTTTCAGGAGTGAAGCTAATGTTTTCACCCAACTTGCCAGTTTGGATTTTGAACGTGCCCAATCCTCGTACCTTCACCTGACGATCGGAATCGAGTCCTTCTCCGATTGTTTCAAACAATTGCTCCACAAACTTTGCAGCCGTGACAGCAGGCAGTTTGTGTTGTTTCATCAATGCTTCGAAGAGCGAGTTTGTGAGTTCGTTTGCCATTATTCGGTTCCTCCTTTATTAATCTTTTCCTTTAGTGATAGAGCTGCCCGAAAGTTCAGTGAGAGCTTGGGCGGAACTAGCATACGCTGGCCTGTAGCAGGATTAACCATGACACGTTCCAAACGTTTCTTCACTTCGAATGTTCCGAAACCTGGCACAGCAACGGAATCGCCTGCCTCGAAATTCTTTGCCATTGCTTTGACTATGGTTACGGTTAGTTTCCGACTCTCTTCCTGCGAGAATCCGCTCTTCATTGCCAATGCTACAATAAATTCTTTGTTATTCATGCTGTGGGTTTTATTTGATTTGACCTTGAATGTCGAAGTATTCAGAGTCGGTTATTTCAACATTGTAGAACTCGCCGATGCGCAATTTTCTTCTCGTTTTTATAATCACTTCGGGGTCTACCTCGGGCGAACTGAATTCGGTTCGGGCCACATAATAATCCGATTCCTTCCGGTCGATTACGGCTTTCATTGTTTTCCCAACCTTTTCGGCTTCTATTTCGGCAGATATTTCCTGCTGTAAGGCCATCAGGCGGTCAAGGCGTTCTTGTTTTACTTCTTCGGGCACGTCATCGATATAGTGTTCGTAGCTATAGGTTCCGTCCTCGTGCGAATAGGCGAAAGCGCCCATCCGTTCGAATCGCGCCCAGCGAACAAAGTCAAGTAATTCGTTAAAATCGTCTTCGGTTTCGCCGGGAAAGCCAACCATCAGAGTTGTTCGCAGATGGATACCGGGAACTCGGCGACGTATTTCGGTTATGAGATCAATGGTTTCTTTCTTTGTTACATGTCGGAGCATCCTATTAAGCATACGATCCGAAATGTGCTGCAGGGCTATATCTAGATATTTGCAAACGTTATTATTGCGCCTGATGACGTCGAGCAGTTCCATTGGGAAGTCGTTCGGATAGGCATAGTGAAGCCTTATCCATTCCACACCGGGAATTTTCGCCATTTCGTCAATTAGGTTGCTTATGCGACATTCACCGTAGATGTCGATTCCATAATATGTGAGTTCCTGCTCAATAATTTGAAACTCCTTCACACCCTGCTGCACAAGCTCGCGAACCTCTTGCAAGACATCTTCCACGGGACGCGAAACGTGCTTGCCGGTTATGAGCGGAATGGCGCAATAGGCGCAACGACGGTTACATCCTTCGGCAATCTTGATGTAGGCGTAATGTGGAGGAGTTGTGAGATGTCTACGGCCATCACACGATGGAATTTCGGCCTGTCCGAGGTCAGTGAGCAATTGTTTGTAGTTGAATTTACCGTAGAATCTATCAACTTCCGGAAGTTCTTTTTCAAGTTCGTCTTTGTAGCGTTGTGAAAGACATCCCATGACGAAGAGTTTCTTTAGTTGTCCGTCCTTTTTCCGTTCTGCAAATTCCAGAATAGTATTGATGCTTTCTTCTTTTGCCGACTCGATAAATCCGCAAGTGTTGATTACGGCTATTTCACCTTGCGGACGTTCGGAGTCGTGCGTGCAGATGAATCCGTTAGCCTCGAATTGTTTCATCAGAAGTTCGGAGTCTACCAGATTCTTCGAGCATCCCATGGTTACAATGTCTATTTGGTTTTTCTTCATCGACGAGCCGCCGGTCTCAATTGTTTCTGAACAAACTATCCACGAATTGCTCGTTGTTGAAGAGCTGTAAGTGTTCCATTCCTTCACCGAGACCTATGTATTTCACGGGTACTTTCAGCTGGTCGCTTATGCCGATAACTACACCACCCTTGGCTGTGCCATCGAGTTTGGTGATGGCTAACGAGGTTATTTGTGTAACCGATGCGAACTGCTTAGCCTGCTCAAAAGCGTTCTGTCCGGTGCTACCGTCGAGAACCAGCAGAACCTCGTCGGGTGCCTGTGGAAGCACCTTTTTCATCACGTCTTTAATTTTCCGAAGTTCATTCATCAGGCCCACTTTATTGTGCAATCGTCCGGCGGTGTCAATAAGTACCACATCGGCATCGTTAGCCTTTGCGCTTTGCAGGGTATCGAACGCAACGCTGGCCGGGTCTGACCCCATTTGTTGTTTCACAACGGGCACCCCTACCCTTTCGCCCCAGATTTGAATTTGTTCGATGGCAGCTGCACGGAACGTGTCGGCTGCTCCGAGATAAACCTTCTTTCCGGCCTGTTTGAACTGATAGGCTAGCTTTCCGATAGTTGTTGTTTTGCCAACGCCGTTCACGCCCACAACCATAATAACATAGGGTCGGTGGTCGGTGGGAAGTTCCCAATTGTCGGTGTTTTCAGAATGATTTTCGATGAGCAAATTAGCCACCTCTTCGCGCAGGACTTCGTTCAGTTCGTCGGTCGAAACATATTTATCGCGTGCTATGCGTTCTTCGATTCGGCGGATGATTTTGAGTGTCGTGTCTACGCCAACATCCGATGTTATGAGAATTTCTTCAAGATTATCGAGCACTTCGTCGTCGACCTTCGATTTACCGGCTACGGCGCGTGCCAATTTCGAGAAAACGCTTTGTTTGGTTTTCTCGAGTCCTTTGTCGAGAGTTTCTTTCTTGTTCTTGTTGAATAGTCCGAATAAAGCCATGTTGATTGGGATGATTTAGAAATAGAATCGAACGCCGGTTACAATATTCATTCTGAAGAATCCGTTTGCCCTGTTTTTCAACCAATACGTGTTGTCGGGATAGAGCGACATAAGCGTGTTTACCTCGCCTCCAAGACCGAAATGGTTATTTAGCATATATTCGACTCCGAAACGCGTATGGAGTCCTAAGCCGAAGTCATTCTCAGTCCTATGCCTATCATGTGAGTACGAGTTAGCCGTATAGTAAACTCCTCCCAAGCCAACTCCCAGCTCCATCAGAAGTTTCCGTGCCGGGCGCCAGCTATAAGAAAAGGTGGGTGCGGCATAGAGCATCGACAGTTCGTTGTCGTAGTCGAAGTAGAAATACGAGTAGTCCATTGTTACTCCGAGTCCGATTCCGCCTTGCCAATAGTGTGTGTATTCGGCGGTCAGAGCCACGGCTAATGTTCCGGTGTATTCGCCCTGGGATGTTTCCACGCGCGACAGCATCCACGTAGGTCCGAAGTTTAGTTTTATGATGTTCGACGGCACACTACTTCTGAAACTTCTTCTCACCACCGGTGAGGCGGGCGCTTGTACTTCAACCGATTCATTTTCCTGCGTCTCCGCGGTTTCGGGCTCAGCCGAATGGATTTCAGCGAAAGGAACGAGCGATAAGATGAACGCAATAACGAATAAATAAACTGATTTAGTTGTTCTCATTGTTATGTAAAAGTTTTTATTGTTTATACTCCTTGACTTTAAACTCTGGCTTGCATGCAAAGGTAAGGCAAGCACCATAAATACAGGAAGATATAACATCTTTTTGCCGGGGCAAACGGGGCCGACAGAGCATAATCTTGTTGTTTTAGCCTCGATACGAGCTTGCGCGAACCTTGCCGACGAGGATTTTGCGTCGGTCTTATTATCGAAGTGCGCCTAAAATGTTTTTGTCGACTGGCCCCGAGGGCATTCTATCCGAAACAATGTCATCGCTAACAGTATAAAAAGATTTTATGCTTCGGCGATATCGTCGCCATGACTTAAAACTAATTTTATCTACCGGCGACATCGTCGCCGACACTTAAAAAACATTTTATGTTAAAGCGACATCGTCGCCGACAGTGAAAAATTATTTTATGTTAAGGCGACATCATCGCCGACAGTGAAAAATTATTTTATGTTAAGGCGACGATATCGCCGGCACTTAAAAAATATTTTATGTTAAAGCGATGCTGTCGCCTTAACTTATATTTTATTTTAACTAGCGGCGACGGCGTCGCCAAGACGTAAAATTTATTTTCACTACTGGCGACGATGTCGCCATGATATAAAATTTATTTTAAGTGTCGGCGACGATGTAGCCAGTAATAAAAATAAGTTTTAAGTGCTAGTGATGATGTCGCCGATAGATAAAATTAGTTTTATATCATAGCGACAGCGTCGCCAGTAGATAAAATAAGTTTTAAGTCATAGCGACGATATCGCTGAAACATAAAATCTTTTTATACTGTTAGCGACGACATTGTTTCGGATAAAATGCCCTCGGGGCCAGTCGACAAAAACATTTTAGGCGCACTTCGATAATAAGACCGACACAAAATCCTCGTCGGCAAGGTTCGCGCAAGCTCGTATCAAGCTAAAACAACAAGATTATGCCCGGTTGGATAGGCCGAGTCACATAACTTTTCCCCGACATGTCCTGTCTGGGTATTTATGACAATTCGGACGTTCCGACCACATGTAGGGACAGACCCCGAGGGGTGATTTGCTGTCCGATACGTCTAGCCTTGTAGAGACGACCGTTATATTAAACCGAGCTTGCGTAAGTGTTCACTGTTTCGTATTCATCGACGAAACGGCGGTAAATGTTTTTTTTGAGTTCTAATGTCGAAGAGCCAAGAGATTGCTGCTCAGCAAAGGTTATACGCCGGCCGATGCGAATGAACACGTCGCCCCGCCCGCAAATAAAAGAACCGCTGGGCATAATGTTACGCAAACCGTGGAGATAGAGCGGAACGATGTCGGCTTCGAGTTGTTGCGACAATAGGAAAGCGCCGTTGTGGAAGCGCGATATATCATCAGTCTCGGCGCGTTTACCTTCTGGAAAGATGGCTATGCTATAGCCCTCGGCGATACGGGCGCGACAGGCTTTGAGAAGAGCCTCCGGACCTTGCTCCATCGACACGAAATCGGCAAAACAAAGAATGCGGTGTACAAGCGGATTGTGCCAAACCTTACGCCCAGTAACAATGAGTATCTTCGGGGAAAGAGCCATGAGACACAGCGGTCGAGTATCGATTGATGATTGCTTATTATGATGGCAGGACGGTTGAAAGTTTCGTTTTCGGGGTTAAGAATCGTGGTGCTAACGCCCGATATGTGGTGAATGTCGAAACGGAAAAAGCTACACATCTGCCGGTGAAGAAAGAGTTTACGCTCGGGCGTCTTGCGGCGAATTTTGAAGAGATAAACGCTCAGGCATAAACCGTAGCTATCTGCCCGAAATAAACCGCAGCGCCGAAGAGAGTCAGAATTATCCGCCCCAAACTAATGGGCCAATGGCGGGGCGAACCGTCGCGACGAGTGTATATCCACCCGAAAACAATTGGCGGCACAACATAGGTCATCGCTACCACCGAAGCCATTCCGAGAATAGTTATCTGACCGAGAGAATGGAGCGCGGGATGCGGGCCACGATAAGGGTGCCCATGCCGATGAACATGATGGCGGCCGAAAGGAGAATGCTTCGCTTATAGGAGGCAAGGATTCGGCGGCGGTGCTGGCGTTCGTAAATGAGGCCTTCGGTGATGAAGATGCTGTAATCATCGCCCTGTCCGAAAATGAATGTGGCGAGAATCACGTTGACGAGGTTGAATTTGATGTCGAACAGGTGCATCGTACCCAGAATCCACAACCACGACATGGCCATGGGAAGGAAGGCGATGAAGGCATGTTCGAACTTTCGGAACGATAGCCAGAGGAAGATGAAAACGATAAGACTGCAAGCCCAGCCAATGTAGTTGAAGTTGGCGGAGAGCGACGTGGCTATGGAGCTGTTCATCGACCCGACGTCGAAGGCCCATCGCCCGTCGGATAGTTCGTTCTGAGCGGCAATGATTCTGTCGGCACTGGCGGTTGGCACGTTCAAAATTCTCACGGCCGTATTGCCAACGATGCGCGTGCCTATACCGTTGGCGGTGAGTGGTGCGAAGAAGTCGATGCTTTTCGGAGTGAGTCGAGTGTTTAGAAGGGTGTCGAAATCGGTAAAAGCTTCATACGAGAATCCGTTTCGAGCGGCGATGTCGGGTAATGTGTCGCAGAAGATGGCTTGATAACGGGTGGTGAAACTGTTCCAGCGGTCGATGCGTCGCTGCTGTTCACGACGACTGGCGATGAATGGGTCAGCTCCCTGGAGTTCGCTTAGCTGAAGCGCACTGTCGGTAGTTGAACTCTCGGCGGCCAGATAGAGTTGCGTCTTGCCCGACTGCTCGTTTCGCATCGCACTGAGATTCATCAATGCTTCGCGCTGTTCGGGCTTGAGATAGTTTATGTTTTGCATATTCGTGTCGAACGACGTGTGCAAACTGAAATAGCCCAGCACAAGTGTGAGAATAACGAGCGATGCGATGAGGATGCGGTTGCGGGGATAGACAGGCGTATATTCTTCGACCGATTCTTCTTCTACCTCCGTCTTAGGCTTCGTGTTGCGGGGGTAGAAGTGTGGCAGAAACACCATCACGAAGAATATTGTTGCAACGAGCATCAGAGCGGCGAATATTCCAAGGTCGCGCAGGGCGGTGGAGTCGAGTGGAATAAGCGCGCAAAAAGCCCCGACGGTAGTGATGTTGCCAATGACGAGCGGCTCGGCAATGTCTTTGAGCGTGGCACGTGGCGAAGATTGGTGGGCCAGATGCGATACGAAATGCAGCGGGTAGTTCACAGCAATGCCTATGATTATGGAGGCGATGCCGAGCACGATTATCGACACCTGCTCGTGAATGATTGACATACCGGCCATGGCGACAATCCAACCAAAACCAAGTGATACGACAATAAAGAGCATCGACCGCAAACTGCGCAACGAATAGAGTAGCAACGCCAAGATGAGTACCACGGCAATACTCACAGCCCAAAGACTGTCGGTTTTGATTTGCTCGGCATTGTGAACGGCTATCACAGGTGCACCGGTTGCAACGATTTGCACGCCTGGTACAGCACGCTCAACGATAGCGGAGGCATGGGTGATTTTGTCGAGTAAGAGGGCGTTTTTCTTTGTTTCGCTCGAACCGTAGGGCGAATCAATCATGATGATGGCCCGACGGTTGTCGGGCGTGAAGATGTAGCCGTCGTTTAGTTCGTAGTGCAGGGATGTGTTGGCCGATTGGAGTCGCTCGATAACAGGCGTGAAGAGTCCGAGCGGGTCGCGACCGATATTTGCAGAGAGCAGTGAACCGGTTGGCAGCAACAGTTGTTGTTTATCGTTGGCAATGGATGCGGCTATACTGTCGGCGTTCATCTTATGTTCCATTCGCCGATAATCGGCCTCGGTGAGAAATAGCGGCGCGTTCTGATATACGAACTCAGCCACGGCAAACATCTTATCGTAGTCGATTTGTGCGGTTGTTTTCCATTTCTCGCCGGCGGTTTTGGCGTTGAATGTTTCCACGGCACGAATGAGCCTGTCGACATCGGTTTTAGAAGTATCGCGCATCTGGAACACCACAAAAATCCTGTCGGCCGAATTGGTTTTCTTGTAAATGTTCATCGACTTCGAGTAGGTTTCGTCGTTCGGCAGGAAGTCGCTAATATCTTCGTTAAAGTCGAGCCTTAGCGTAAGCAGAATAGAGCCTGCAACAATCATCGCCATGAACATGTAGCACAGCAGGCGGCGACTTTGAAGGTAGTCGTAGATTCGGATAACAAGTCTTGTCATTCTCTTATGAGTTATTTTATGGTGCGTTTCGAATTTACCGGGTTAGCATATATTCCGAGGAATATTTCGCGCTGTTCTGATTCTGATAGCCTATTCATGCGCTTGATAAAGTCGGCCTTTTCCTGCAATGTGTATCGCGCCGAAGGTTTGGATGCGTTTTTCATCAGGTCGTGAGCAATGCGGTTGTTGCGGGTGAGCTTATAGTTGCTGATTATTCGTCGGTCTATAAGCTTGGCCACGGCGGCGATGGCATCGTGTGGCGGCAATGATTCGAATTCGGCGAGTTCGTCGGTCTCTATTGGATTACACACCTGGAAGTGTACGTTTCCTTTTGGTTGAAGAATCCCGGTGACGATGCTTTCGATGTCTTCTCCGGGGCGTTTCACATATTTCGCTCTGCGTGTTTCATAGATTTCGCACGCTTTGAGTATGTCGCAGGGTTCCCATTCATAGCTTACGGCCACTGGCACGATGTTGAGTTCGGCAATCGCATGGATTTTGTTACGTCCACCGGATATGGCGAACATGTTGATGAGTCCCTGGTCGGTTGCATCGATTCCGTTTTTGGTTCGACCATTGCGCTGGGCAATCCACACAGAGGCTTTTTTGTGGGTTATGGAGTTACGCATGTATTGCGATAGATGCAGTGAACTGCGATAGAACTCGCGTGCAGTTCCGCCCCGTTCAACTCTGAACATTTTGTTGCTTTTACCGATGTCTATAATCAGCGGATGGCACATAAGATTGGCTCCGAAGGTTATTTCGGTTGTTGGCAATCCGTGGTCGGTGAGTGCGTTCTGTAGCAGGGAGGCGTCGAGCACGATGTCGCGATGATTGCTCACGAACATATAGGCTTTGTCGGGCGAGATGTGTTCCAGTCCCTTGCAGGTAAAGTGACGTATGCTTCGGCGAATCACACTGCGGTTGAAGTGATACATCACCCGATGTTGGAACTCGTCGGTAGTTTTGATTTCATTCAGTATGCTGGCAACTTCTTCAATAGTTTTCTCTGGGAAAACAAATTCGGCCAGCTGATGAAAGAGTTCGCTTTGAGCTATGCGTTTCATGGCTGCGGGAATTTCGCTGTCGTCGTAGGGACGAATATCGTCGAAGAATCCCGCGGGAAATGTTTGGTTGGTTGTGTTAGTCATTTACTTTTTCGTTCGTCGATGAATTTAATCGGTTTACGGCTTTTTGCTGGGAAGTTTATGCGTTGTATCTCTGCAGCGGGTAATATTTCGATGATGGGTGCTACCCGGATGCGTGAGCGGAAGTGGTCTTTTAGATTTTTCACCACGGCTTCGTCTGATTTATCGGTTGCGCTTTCTTTCAGTCCCACGCGCACCACTACTTCGTCGGTTCCGGCGGCCGATTCGCGCACCACTACCACATAGTTTTCGATGTAGGGTGTGTTATCGAGCACATCGTTCACAGCGGGTGGATAGAGTGTGGTTCCTTTAAGTTTGATGAGATTATTCTTTCTCCCCACGAGTGGAGTGAGTCTGTAGGCCCATCGACCGCACTTGCATCTGGCGGTGCACTTGGCGGCGATGTCGCCCGTTCTGAATCGCAGCAGTGGCATTGCCTGAACGCCGAGAGTGGTTACGACTATCTCGCCCGTTTCGCCGTCGGGGACTGGTAGTCCGTCCTCGCCGATGATTTCAACTATGATGAGTTCTGGGTGAACATGACCGCCGCAACCGCATTCGCATTCCGAGAAAGTTGCGCCCATTTCGGTGCTCGAATAGGTTGCGAAGAGTTTCACTTCGGGCCATTTTTCGTGTATCCTCCTCCCCAGCAGATTTAGTGAGAAATCCTGCTCGCGAAGTCCTTCGCCTATGCCGATTATTCGTTTGATAGACGAGCTGCGATAGTCAATTCCGTGTTCCTCGGCATATTCAATGAGTCGCAGTATGAACGACGGCACGCACATAATCGTGTCAGGGTGCATGCGTTTCACGGTGTCCCATTGTAGTTCGGGAATTCCGTTGCCCACGCGTATAATTCCTGCTCCGAGTTTGCGCAGTCCGAGAAAGTAGGCCATTCCGGCCATGAATCGTTTGTCGAGCGTTGTCATGAGCTGCACGACATTTCCTTTCCGCAGTCCGGCGCAGCTGAACGATTTAGCTTCGTTGAATGCCAATCGGTTTAGGTCGTCGTCGGTGCAGCCGAACGTAACCGGGTCGCCCAACGTTCCGGATGTTGTTATGTAGTCTATAATCTCGTCTTTCTTTACGCAAAGAAACTCCTCGTTGAACAGCTGCAGGTCTTTCTTTTCGGTGAATGGAATCTTGACCAAGTCGTCGATGGTTTGCACCTTTCGGATGTCGATAGAATATTTCTCGAACATGCGTTGATAGTATCTCGAGCGTTCATGGAGATATACCATCTGTCTTCGCAACAAATTTTCCTGGAAAAGCTTTATCGCCTCGGGCGATTGAAATTCTATGTCTTGTGACATTATCCTTATTTATATATAAATGTGTCGTTGTTCGCTTGTTTATTTTTTCGAGCCCACCTACGAACGAGTTGCAAAACTAATCTTATTTTCCATCTTAGGCACGCGTAGCAAGTAGAATTACAAATGAGGACGAGGCAAATCCGTCTGTGGGAAGCGTTCCAACTAGTTGGAAGAGCTAAATCC
>NZ_BAKH01000029.1 GCF_000614105.1 Prevotella micans DSM 21469 = JCM 16134 | reverse complement strand
AGAAAGAGCTCGGCCTCATGCCGAGCTCTTTTCTACATATTTATTAATTCGGATTATCGCGTAAACCGAAATAAAAGCTATTTCTCGACAGTGATAGTTCTGCCGTTGACGATGTAGACACCCCGGTGAAGCGATTGCAAATTAGGCGCCTTGTCGAGTACGAGCCGACAGTCGATCGTATAAACGGTGAACGGGGCGGTAACCTCTGCCGGAATTCCGTCGACCCGAGTGGTTGGTTTCAGCTCTACTCCGTTCGATAATGCCGACTCGCCCGTATTATACACCACGCTCACGTGATATACTTGGGAAGCCGCAGGCACTACAGGGTCAATGTAATTCGCCGTCAGACTGTTGCCTACCTTACGCCTATCGCGGTAGATATTGTAGCTCGTAATGGCAAGCGGGGCCGCATCAAACTTAACGTCGTCTATGAGAAGTGCGTAAGCATCCTTCGATACGACATGCAAGGCAAAGTATTTAGCACCCTCCGGCAATTCGACGGAATACTGCGTCCACTCCGAATCTGCCTGTCCGACCGTTTGTAGCGTGACGAACTGCGTAGTATCGGTCGTGCTAGTAGAATATGCGATATTAAATGCCTCTCGATACGTATCCGACAAGCTCTTCGCATAAAAACTGATGGTTTGCCGCTCGCCGGAGAGCAGAGGCGAAATGAGCCAGTCGTCGTTATGCTTATTAACCGCATACTGACTTATGGCCGACATGCACGCCAGATATTGCTCGCCTGAATACGGCTTGAAGTTCGGATTCGCGTCAAGGTCGATACCTATTTGCGTCGGATTGAATACAATGAACGCCATCGGAGTTCCTTCATTCTCGAAAATCACGTTGTCTATACCGAACGTAGGTGCGCCGTCTCCGTCTATCACCGTCCAGCGTCCAAACCCTCCGGTTAGCCAAGCCTCGTAATCATCAAACGTATCTGTTGCTCCAGTTATTTCAGGAATGACTGGTGCAGACCATGTGAGTTCCGCACTCTTTCCGTTGACGATTTTCCCCTCCAAGTCAGAAATTCTGGGCAAGTCGGGATGCTTTATGGACATTTTTACTGTTTCCGACATATTATCGGAAACATCCATATCCTTGTCGTATTCCACCACAGCCCGCAACCGTACTGTGTCTGGCGAAGTCAGCGTCGGAGTATAGTAGAAGAATCTCATCATGTCAAGATCTTCCGTGAGAGTAAATGGTTCGGAGTCTGCCTCATATAGTTCGTCGTCTACATACAGCTTCACGGTATAGCCTGCCGCAGTCTGCCGCCCGATATTTGCAACGTAAACACTTATCCTACTGTCGACACCGATACTTCCTTTTGACGGGGCATACACAACTGTCTCAAGATTGTGCTCTAAATAATCAAGTACGTACACATTATCTATGATGACGGTAGAGCGCGGATCATTACTCTCAACAAGAAACTTGAGCAGGATATATTCTTCATCCTTATATCCTTCGAGCGATAGCGTTTCCTTCTTCCATTGTCTCTTTTTGGTCTCCTTATAATCGAATACTTTAAGCGTGTCGGTACTTCCGTCTTCTTTCATCACCAATACTTTCAAACGCACATCTTTCTCGTCTTCCTGTACATGCGCAAACTTCACTACTGGCTTTTGGGCACCTTTCAAACTAATTTTCCCTGAATTCAGTGACGCTTGTTCATGATTATTGCGCCCTTGCCACATGGCACAGCCTATTTTATTATCTATACTGTATTTGGTTGAGAAGCTGAAGTCATTTCCGTTCTCGCTTTCATTCCACCAGAAATATCCGGTAGGGTAATCAGGCGCGAAAGATTCGTGGAACTTAAGTTTATAAGGGTCGCCAGCTACAAGATACTGTGACTTGCCCATAGCGCTTTGTTTATTTTTGTAGGTGGCGGAAACTTTGTAATAGAGCACACTCTGTCCTCCCTCCAATACGATGTCTTTATCAGAATAACTTGTTGAAGTTAGATGCTCTGCCACTACTTTTCCTTTTATGTTATAGACGGTATAGGTCAATTCTTTCTCGTCTACATATCCTCCATTGCTGCCGATACTGCCTGGTGATTTCCACGTGAGTAGAATTCCCTCGCCATTTTTCTTTAATACAATGTCTTTGGGTACAGCAGGAGTATCGACACCCACATAAACTTGGGTTTTGGCGGGTTCTCCTCTCCCGTACGAGTTATAGACATAAACAGTATATACATTCATTCCATTTTCTACATCAGTATCGGTAAACGAGAAAGTTTGGCCCGGCGTAACATTATCGAAGGTCTTTACAAGGATTGAATCATTCCTGTAGACCTCAATCTTAGTAATATCAGACAATCCATTTCCGTCAATGCGTTTTGTTGGAGCCGAGAACGAAAGCGTAGCCGACAGTGTGCCCATTGCTCCTGCAACGGCTTTAAACTGCTGGACTGACGCTGGTGCAGCTAATGCGACATATACATCTATGGCTATACTGTCAACACATATCTTATATTGGCCAGCGTCGCTCAAGGCATGGAATCCGAAACGATAAGCGCCATCTTGCCTAATTGTGATTTGTTTTCGGAAAGTTGTATAGCTATCTGTACTGAATTTCGTAACAGGCATAAGCTCCGAGTAGGACGACGGATTGTCACCCGTACCGAAAGCTACGGCTAATTTCTCGTGGTAGTTCCAGAAACCGGCTTTATACTTGAATGAGAAATTATAAATGTATCCCGCTTTTAGTTTAATTGGCGGTGTCAGCAGCCAGTCGTCTGCGCTCTGCGTATCACTATAATTATATCTTGCTTCCTTGTTTGCCGACTTCAATATCCAGGTTGTATTATCGCCGTTCGAGTCTAAGATAACGAACGAAGATAGTGTGCTTTCGTTTTCAAATGTTTCAAGATAGGGCACATTCATTCCACTACCTACAGATATAGTATCCGAATAGGCGGCTTTACCCGCGAACACAGTATTGAAAGGAACTACAGAATAATAATAGGAAGTATATGTCTCCTTTGGGAGTAGCTCGCTGAAAGTTGTTCCAGAAAGACTGTCGGCTACGAGTTTTCCTCCCGGGAAACGATATAGTTTATACCTTATGCTTTCCGCGCTGCCAATATATCCATTATGCAATCCTTTGGAGGGAGCATTCCAGGTCAGAGTAGCTCTATTGTCAGTTTCATCGAGCATAAAGTACAGGTTGCTCACTTTCTCCGGCTTATCGTATCCTATCCAAATGTCGATAGCTGTTTCATCGCTTGTTCCTTTTTCGTTCTTTATCGTGACACATAATCGCTTCATACCGTCGGTAAGGTCGATTTGTTCAGCCACTTCAGCTCCAACAAGTGCAGAACGAGTCTTTATTTCTGAACCATTTACTTTTATCGAATACGTAAGCATGCCGCTTAAGCTGCTTCCATCTACCGCCACAGTTGGCAAAGTGAACTTTATAGTTCCGTGGTGTTGGGCCTGCGGAAAAGAAGCCTCGATACGTTCTACAGCTTGAGGAGCTTTATCTTTTGCTAGCCTTTTGGGAATATAGAGTGCGGCAAGCTCTTCTGTCTTCTGGAAATTAACTATCTCTGTCAACGAGCCATCGGTGGTACTTACTTCGTAGAGATGGGCTGTTTTATCTTTCAACAAAGCCGCCCAATAGAGTTTGCCGGTATTAGGGTCGAAAGCTGCCGACTGAACATATTGCCCAGGCACAACTCCCGTAGATCCGATGAGCGTAAGTTTCCCGTTACTTTTATCCACTTTGTATAGATTTCCACCTAGGCTTATACCATATAACTCTCCGTCGAGATTAGAGGCGAGTCCTATGAAATGAACCGAATCTAAGGAGCTTATGATTGTTTTCTCGAAAGTATAGTAGTCTATACTGCAGAAATCGAACCCAGCAAAGGATGGCTTATAGAAGCAACCATACACTGTGTTCGTAGGAATATCATAAGTCAGGTCGGTTGCCAGAAGACTGTTATCTTCCACTCTTTTCATTTCCAATTGCGCCCATCTACTGGTTTCGTATTCATAATAGTTCGCTGTCATTGTGCTTCCATAGCCTGAAAAGCGAATGAAGTGCAGCTTCCCATTATAAACGATTCCACCTCCGTTGGCGTTCATCATCGGGTCGATGTGCTCTTGACTCATTACGTAGTCATTCGTAGCATTGAAGGAATAGATACCGTATGGTTTCTGCGGCATTCCTTTCCACTCAGCGGAGTGAATTAGGTTTCCATATATTTTCACGGCATCAGCACCACTTTGTTTTCTTTTCATAGTGGCGAGAGTTTGGTTTATGCTTGGCAGGTCATCGTCTTGCAGAACCTGGCTCACGATACCCGAGGATGTTTTACTGTCTGTAGCCCTAATACTATCCAGTCCTGTCAAAATACGTGAAATCTGTATTGCTTCATTTTGTGCAGAAACGTTCTGCACCGGTATTGCGATAAGTGCAAGAATAGCAATCCCAATGAAGGTTGAGAGTTTTCTGTTCATGGCGAAATTGTGTTTAGAATCTATCTTACGATGATCTTTCTCGTCTTGCCATCTCTTGTCCGAACGATATTTATGCCTTTAAGAGGTGTCTTCGTCGGTATGCCACCTATGGTATAATGTACCGTCTCGTTGTTATCCTCAAGTATAGCGGCAATGCCACTGGTTTCTATTTCTATTATATTGTTGAAATCGGAGAAGCCTCCAGCGCTCTGATATCTTGCTTTTGTATCCTTGGGAACATAGAGTTTGCACTTCTGCTTGTCTACCCCATTAAATGGGTAGAAGCCACACGAAGGAGGATTTTCCGCATAGAGATAGAGATCTTCCAACGCTGCACAGCCCGATGCTGCGTAGTGCCCGATTTGAGTGATTGCCTTAGGTAACGACAACTTCCGAAGCTTCTTGCAATTTCCGAAAGCACTGGGCGGAACGATGTTAACATTCTCCGGCACGCTCAATTCAGTTAGTTCTCTACAACCCATGAAAGCTCCTTCTCCCAGTTCGGTAAGCGAAGCCGGCAAGGCAACCGACAGAAGCTTAATACATCCGTAGAATGTCCATTTGAATATACCCGTGACACCTTCCGGAACAGCGACGCTCCCGATTTCTGTACAGTCACAGAACGCTCCTTGCCCAATGTTTGCAACCGAAACAGGAATATCAATCGAAGTTAGCTCCTTACAACTCGAGAAAGTCCATTCACCAATTGTCGTCAGCCCTGTAGGAAGTGTAATCTTCGTTAGTTTCAGACAACCATGGAAAGCATAATCGCCTAAGATAGTGATACCATCGGCGACGGTGAAACTGCCGGTTTTCTTCTGCGGACATCTGACGAGAACCGTCTTCGTTTTGTTATAAAGAACACCATCTTCCGAAACAAAGGCCGCACACGACGTCGGGACATTAATCGCTGTGAGATTCTTGCAGTAATTGAAGGCACTTGCTTTTATCGTCTTCACGGAGGCAGGAAGCTCCATAACTGTTATTCCGTTGCAGAAACTGAATGCCGCTCCGTCAATATTCTCTATTGTTCCGGGGAAATTTATTTTCGTCAAAGCGACACAGTCTGAGAACGCCTCGTAGCCGATGTTCCTTATGCCGTTGGGAATAGAATATTCTGTTTCGGTTCGCGCCTGCGGGTATTTGATGAGCCGTGCATCCAACTTTCCGAAAAGCACTCCGTCAATTGAATAGAAAGCACTGTTGGTTTCCGGAACAGAGACATCCTTAAGATTCGCACAGACGCTGAATGCTTCCACTCCGATAGCGGTCACACTTTTGGGAATCACGACAGATTGCAGAGCCGGACAATTGTAAAACATATACTTTCCTAGCTCGTTATCGGCCGTATAGAAATTCTCGTAGGTGTTATAATCGTACATATAATAGTCGCCGCCTGCAACGATATTGGCATCAGTCATATCAAGCCGTGCCAGCTTTCCTCCCGACGGACCACCCGAAAGCATGATACCAGCCATCTCGCGAATCACTTGTATATCGCTTCCGTTCAGGTTGCCGGAGACTACAAGGTCGGTAGTTGTCAATTTATTTTCGCCGATGAGCGTCTTCAGCGTTCCAGCGGTTTCTACGTTAATAACTGTGTTTGCCCCTGCTAAGACTGCGCTTGTCAGGAGAACGAATGTTATAAAAATCTTTCTCATAAAAAATAAATATTTAGTTAGTAATATATACGATTCTCGCCACAGTGATATCTGTATGCGCAAATTTACAGCACCGCGTCGCAAAAAACCTCTTTTCTGCTGTGAAAATTTCAGTTTTTATATGGCTACATGAATTCGGTTTAAGAATCTGCCATCCTTTCATCAGGAGAACAGAAATACGGTCGTATTTGGCTGCCCTTTCACCAGGAGAACGAAAATACGACCGTATTTGACTTGTCCAACCGCCTTGGAGAATTGAATTTCGTTTGTCGCGCCTCGCCCAGCCTCCAACTCGGGCGGAACGACCGCATGTAGGGACATTCCTCGTGTCTATCCCTATCGCTCGAGTTGGCATAAAATAATAATCCGCGCCCCGACCGAACGTATTTTAATCCTGTCACATTCTGTTACAAGCGAGGGGCTTTATATTTTCTCCTCTAAATACATGGAAAAAGGAAGAATCGGCTAAGTTGTCGATTCTTCCTTTTAAAGTTCCTAGAGAAATTTATTGCTCTCTCTATTCTGTTTTATTTTCGTCTGCCTTTGCAGGCTCTTCTATCTCTGTAGACACTGTCGTTTCTGCTACCGTCTCCTCCGTTTCAGTCTTCTTTGTTGAACGGCGGCTACGACGTGTTTTCTTAACCTCAGTTTTCGGTGTCTTTGCCATATTCTCATCATAATCGACAAGCTCGATAAATGCGATTGGCGCAGCATCACCCCTGCGTAGCCCCAGTTTAATTACGCGGTATATCCTCCAGGACGATCGCCGACCTTTACCGCAATTTCTTTGAAGAGTTCGGTTACCGCTTCTTTATTCTGAAGATAGCGGAACACCACACGACGGGAATTAGTTGTGTCGTTCTTCGACTTTGTTATCAGAGGCTCAACATATTTCTTTAGAGCCTTGGCTTTCGCCAGAGTCGTAGTGATTCTTTTGTGCTGAATAAGTGCGATGGCCAAATTTGTGAGTAAGGCGGCACGGTGATCAGCAGTACGACTCAGATGGTTGAATTTTTTATTATGTCTCATCTTATTTAACTTGTTGTATGCAGACAAAGAGTTGCAGAGGGATGTTTCTTCTTACTCTCTATCCAGTTTATACTTTGAGATATCGGTTCCAAACGATAAATTCAGACTCTCTAGCAAATCATCAAGCTCAGAGAGCGATTTCTTTCCGAAGTTCCGGAACTTCAGGAGGTCGGTTTTGTTGTATTGAATTAAATCACCTAATGTTTCAACATCGGCAGCCTTCAAACAATTCAGAGCACGCACACTGAGATTCAAACTAGAGTCGGTTAGCTTTGTTTTAAGCAACTGGCGCATGTGTAGAATCTCTTCATCGAACTCTTGATTTCCCTCCTGATCTGGATTTTCAAGCATTATTTTCTCATCAGAGAATAGTAGAAAATGATAAATCAGAATCTTGGATGCTTCCTTAAGTGCATCCTTCGGACGTATAGAACCATCTGTTGTAACTTCGATCATCAGTTTGTCATAGTCTGTCTTCTGTTCGACACGATATGGTTCAACTGTGTATCTAACATTACGTATTGGGGTGTAGATAGAATCGATTGGGAGTACGTTTACATCGGTGCAGAATTCTCTGTTTTCTTCAGAAGGGACATAACCTCTTCCCTTATTGATTGTCAGATCTAACTGCATCGATGCCTTAGCATCTAAACGACAAATCACCAAATCAGGGTTTAACACTTCAAATCCAGTCAGATACTTACCGATATCACCAGCTTTAAATTCCGTGGAATTCTCAACTGTGATACTAACTTTCTCATTCTCGAATTCTTCTACTACTTGCTTGAATCGAACTTGCTTGAGATTCAAGATGATGTTGGTAACATCTTCCTTTACACCAGGGACCGAAGAGAACTCATGTTCAACACCTGCAATTCTAACTGTGTTGATTGCATAGCCCTCCAGCGATGAAAGGAGGATGCGACGCAGGGCATTACCTATGGTAACTCCGAAGCCAGGCTCAAGTGGACGAAATTCGAATTTTCCGAACTTGTCATTAGCCTCCAGCATCACAACTTTATCAGGCTTTTGAAATGCTAATATCGCCATTAATTGAATGATTTTATTATTTAGAGTATAACTCTACGATTAACTGTTCCTTTATATTCTCTGGAATGTCTGCACGATCCGGCTTATGAAGATATTTACCACTCTTACTGCTTTCATCCCACTCTATCCAAGGATATTTACTATGATTGAAGCCGGCTAGGGCTAACTCTATAACTTCAAGAGACTTTGCTTTCTCTCTAACACCGACAACATCTCCTGGTTTAACGGCATATGAAGGAATATTCACCACACGACCATTAACCACAATGTGCTTATGCCCTACAAGTTGCCTAGCAGCTGCTCGCGTTGGGGCTATACCCAGACGATAAACTACATTGTCGAGGCGGCTTTCGAGGTTTTGAAGCAACACTTCACCCGTGATGCCATGGGCCTTCGCTGCTTTATCGAACATATTTCTGAATTGACGCTCTAGAATACCATATGTGTATTTCGCCTTTTGTTTTTCGGCTAACTGAGCACCGTATTCTGAAACCTTGCGGCGACGGTTGTTACCATGTTGGCCTGGAGGGAAATTTCGTCTAGATAAAACTTTATCTGCTCCAAATATGGGCTCCCCAAAGCGGCGTGCAATTCTAGATTTTGGACCTATGTATCTTGCCATAATTAAAAACTGTTTCTTTTTTAATTGTTAGAAATGTGATTATACACGACGACGTTTCGGTGGTCGACAACCATTATGAGGCAATGGAGTAACATCTATAATCTCCATAACCTGAATACCGGCAGCATTAATCGCACGAATAGCACTCTCACGACCATTACCTGGCCCCTTTACAAAAGCCTTAACCTTACGTAGCCCTAGATCAAAAGCAACCTTTGCACAATCCTCTGCAGCCGTCTGTGCTGCATAAGGAGTGTTTTTCTTCGAACCTCGGAATCCCATCTTACCCGCAGAAGACCAAGAAATGACCTGACCTTCATTGTTTGTCAAAGACACAATAATATTATTAAATGAACTATGAACGTGAAGCTGTCCAAGAGCTTCTACCCGAACATTTCTCTTCTTAGATGTTGCTGATTTCTTTGCCATATCTTTTTAGTTTTTAAACTCAAGCTAAACGTCATTAGGTTGACCTTCAACTCCCAACTAAATATTACTTAGTAGCCTTTTTCTTATTAGCAACAGTCTTCTTCCTTCTTACGGGTACGAGCATTATTCTTAGTACTTTGACCACGAACCGGAAGACCATTACGATGCCTAATTCCACGATAGCAACCTATATCCATAAGGCGCTTGATGTTCATTTGAATTTCTGAACGGAGGTCACCCTCCACTTTAAATTCAGCACCGATAATTTCACGGATCTTAGCGGCTTGGTCGTCAGACCATTCGCTAACTTTCAGGTCTCGGTCTATACCAGCCTTATCCAATATCTTTGCTGAACTACTTCGACCTATTCCATAAATGTAGGTCAATGCGATTTCGCCACGCTTACTTTGGGGCAAATCTACTCCAACAATTCTTATTGCCATTGATTATAAATTAATTAAAACACTTTGCTTATTATAAAAAGCACGCAAAAATAGACATTAATAGTAAGACTATTTCCTCTTTGCTTCTTTTTAACCCCCTATCCTTGACGTAGCTTAAACTTAGGGTTCTTCTTATTGATAACGAACAGCCTTCCCTTTCTACGAACAATCTTACAGTCAGGCGTACGTTTCTTTAATGACGTTCTTGTCTTCATATCTATTCTATATACGTTTTTATTTATATCTGAAAACTATTCTACCTTTCGTCAAGTCATATGGACTCATCTCTATTTTAACCTTGTCTCCAGGAAGAATCTTTATATAATGCATTCTCATTTTCCCAGAAATATGGGCAGTTATATCCACTCCATTCTCCAACTCAACACGGAACATTGCATTAGAAAGAGCTTCTACAATTACTCCGTCTTGCTCTATAGCAGATTGCTTTACCATAAGATCTGGTTTTTTAATATGCTGAAGGATTTTCTCTTCTAGTATGCCCTGAACTCAATAATCCATCATAATGTCGCATCATTAAATGTGATTCGATCTGTTGAATCGTATCTATAACAACACCCACTAGAATCAACAACGAAGTTCCTCCAAAAAATTGTCCGAATGCATCTTGCACACTAAGCAATCCGGCGAGAGCTGGCATTATAGCAATAAATGCAATGAAAAGAGAACCTGGCAGGGTTATCCGAGACATAACTGTATCAATATAATCTGCCGTGTCTTTCCCAGGCTTAACACCAGGAATAAAACCATTATTACGTTTTATATCTTCTGCTATTTGAGTCGGATTAAGAGTAATCGCGGTATAGAAATAAGTGAAGGCTATCACTAAAATCACATAAACCGCATTATATAAAAGACTCTTAGTATTCATCAATGATTGCAATACAGGACTAGCATTATCAGTTGAGTACTGAACTATCGCCAAAGGAATAAACATTAAAGCCTGAGCAAAAATAATCGGCATTACATTAGCAGCAAAAAGCTTTAAAGGAATATATTGGCGAGCCCCTCCATATTGTTTATTACCTACTACTCTTTTAGCATATTGCACAGGTATCTTACGCGTTCCCTGTACTAAAAGGATGGATGCACATACAACAGCATATAATATGACTATCTCTATTATGAACATAACAAGTCCGCCACTAGTTATAGCAGTAAATCGACTACTTACTTCTTGGAAAAAAGCCTGTGGGAGACGAGCTATAATTCCTATCATTATTATAAGAGATATACCATTTCCTATCCCTTTATCTGTTATGCGTTCACCAAGCCAAAGAATAAACATTGAACCGGCAGCAAGTATAATAGCAGCCGGTATCATAAAAGCCGTCCAGCTTATACCTGTTGCAAGAGCTCCGGCAGACTGTGCCTTTAGATTCAATAAATAGGAAGGCGCCTGGAATATTAGAATAAAAACTGTCAATGCCCTTGTATACCAATTAATCTTCTTATGTCCACTCTCACCTTCACGTTGCATCTTCTGGAAGTATGGTACCGTAACTGCCAGAAGTTGCATAACTATCGATGCAGAGATATAGGGCATTATTCCCAACGCAAAAATAGATGCATGAGAGAATGCCCCACCAGAAAACATATCCAACAGAGACATTAATCCGCCCGCTGTCTGTGACTGCAGCTTCTCCAAAAGACTAGGATTTATACCCGGGAGAACAACAAACGAACCAAAGCGATAAATAGCGGTGAACAGAATGGTAATTAAGAGGCGTTGGCGCAAATCCTCAATTTTCCAGCAGTTCTTCAGTGTCTCAATTATTTTTTTCATTGCTTAGATTATACTTATGCTACCTCCCATTGCTCTAATAGCATCTTCAGCAGCTTTAGAAAAAGCATGTGCTTCCACATTGACTTTCACTTTCAAATCACCATTAGCAAGTATTTTGATAAGTCTCTTGTCTTTTATAACACCACTTTCTCTGAATTCAATTATACCAATTTCTGTGAGACCTCTCTTCTCCACAATTTTCTGTATAGTAGAGAGATTAATCACATTATATTCTTTATGATTTATATTCTTAAAACCTGCTTTAGGAACACGGCGCTGAAGAGGCATTTGACCACCTTCAAAACCTATCTTCTTCTTATACCCAGAACGTGCCTTGGCTCCTTTATGCCCACGGGTAGAAGTACCGCCAAGACCCGAACCAGGACCACGCCCAATACGACGACGTGAATGAACAGCTCCTTTTGCTGGATGTAAATTATTTAATTTCATAAAAATGACTTTACTTAAATATTAGTTAATCAACAACTACTACCAAATGATGTACCTTCTTTATCATTCCCCGGTTACTATGCGTATCCTCAATTTCAATAATTTGAGAAATCTTACGTAGCCCTAGAGCAGAAAGAGTCTTTTTCTGGTCTATTGGAACACCTATAGAACTTCTAACTTGTTTAACTTTAATTGTTGCCATAACTCTTTATATTAACCGTTAAAGACTTTATTCATACTGATGCCCCTCTCTTTAGCAATAGTATATGCATCACGCATTTGTGAAAGTGCTTTTATCGTTGCTTTCACTAAGTTGTGCGGATTAGAAGAACCTTTAGATTTTGCTATAACATCTGTAACTCCAGCACTCTCTAGAACAGCACGCATAGCACCACCGGCTTTCATCCCTGTACCAGTTGCAGCTGGTTTAAGTAATACAAAAGCACCTCCGAAACGTGTTTCCATTTCATGAGGAACAGTGCCTTTCAAAATAGACACTTTTATAAGATTTTTCTTTGCTGTATCTGTTCCTTTCTGAATTGCCGCTGTAACTTCTCCAGCCTTACCTAGACCCCAACCTATAATTCCATTACCATCCCCCACAACAACAATTGCTGCGAAAGTAAAAGTACGACCACCTTTAGTAACCTTAGTTACACGATTAATTGCAACTAAATGTTCTTTCAGCTCTATATCACTATTTATTTTTACTTTATCCATTGAATATTTCATTTAGAATTTAAGCCCTTTCTCACGGGCCCCATCTGCTAGAGATTTTACCCTTCCATGATAAAGATAACCATTACGATCAAATACAACCTGCTCTATACCAATTGACAAAGCCTTTTCCGCCATAAGAGCTCCAACCTCTTTAGCCTGTTCTATCTTTGTCTTATTATCAAATCTTATAGAAGAAGCTGATACTAGAGTTTTGCCTGTAAGATCGTTAATAATCTGTGCATAAATCTGCCTATTACTACGAAAGACTGTCATTCGTGGACGTTCGGACGTTCCACTTATATTTTTACGAATACGGAATTTTATTTTAAGTCTCCTTATCTCTTTATTTGTCGCCATAACAATATTTATTAAAGTTTTATTTGGCTGCAGCAGTCTTACCAGACTTTCTGCGAATAACTTCCCCTCTGAATAAAATACCTTTGCCCTTATAAGGTTCTGGCATACGGAAAGAACGAATCTTTGCACAAATTAGGCCCAGCAATTGTTTATCGGCAGATTCTAATATTAAAAGAGGATTTTGATTGCGTTCACTCTTTGTTTCTACTTTTATCTCCTTTGGCAATTGTATAAAAATAGGATGCGTATATCCTAAGGAAAATTCTATTAAATTCCCTTGATTTGATACGCGGTAACCAACACCTATTAATTCCAAAATTTTTGTATACCCCTCACTTACACCTATTATCATATTATTTATAAGTGAGCGATATAAACCATGGAAAGCCTGTTTCTCCTTATAGTTGATAAGATTATTCTCATCAATCTCAAATCTTATCTGTGTTTTCTCTATAATTATCTTGATCGCAGGGTTTACTAATTGAGAAAGTTCTCCTTTAGGGCCTCTTACTGTAACAACATTATCTTTTAAAGCCACTGTAACACCTGACGGAATATCAATCGGTAATTTTCCTATTCTTGACATATTAAAACCTCTCTACATCAATAAACATAACAAAGAATTTCTCCCCCCACACTCTCTATACTGGCCTCCTTATTTGTCATAACTCCTTTAGACGTTGATATTACAGCAATACCAAGACCATTGATAACTCTAGGCATTTCTTTATAACCCGTATATTTACGAAGACCAGGCGTTGATACACGTTCTAGCTTTCTTATTACACTCTGCCGAGTTACCGGATCATACTTCAATGCGATTTTTATTGTTCCTTGTGGACCATCATCTATAAATCTATAGTTCAAAATGTATCCTTTTTCAAATAAAATCTTTGTTATAGACTTCTTTAAATTAGAAGAAGGAATCTCTACAATTCGATGATGAGCCAGAATTGCGTTTCTGAGCCTGGTCAGATAATCTGCGATTGGATCTGTCATAAATAAAATATAAATGTTTAATTAATCAGGACTCCCCTGACAATATTAAAATATTCTTTGAATTCACATATGACACTTAAACTACAACACTATAGAGAGACTAAGATCATACATGATAAAACTTACCAGCTAGCTTTTCTTATTCCAGGAATAAGCCCTTTGGAAGCCATTTCACGAAATTGTATACGAGAAAGACCAAACTGACGTATATATCCCTTAGGACGTCCTGTTATCTTACAACGATTATGAAGACGAATTGGATTTGCATTTTTAGGAATAGTCTGTAATTTACGAGCCGCCTCATAAGCTTCTGTCACATCATTCGTGGTCGCAATAATTCGCTTCAAAGCCATACGCTTCTCCGCATAACGAGCAACTAATTTTGCACGTTTTATCTCACGAGCTTTCATTGATTCTTTTGCCATAACATCTTAATCTTTTTTATTTTTTCTAAAGGGAAGCCCAAATGCTTTTAAAAGAGCAAATCCTTCTTCATCTGTCTTTGCTGAAGTAACGAAAGTAATATTCAGTCCTTGAATACGATCAACTTGGTCTATATTAATCTCCGGGAATATTATCTGTTCACTAATTCCTAGAGTATAATTACCTTTCCCATCAAATCGACTTGTAATTCCTTTAAAATCACGAATACGTGGCAAGGAAACTTTAATAAGTCTCTCTAAGAACTCATACATCTTTTCACGCCGCAAAGTAACCATCACTCCTATAGGCATTTTTTTACGAAGTTTAAAATTTGCAATATCCTTCTTAGAAAAGGTTGCGACAGCCTTTTGTCCCGCAATAGATGAAATTTCATTAATTGCTACATCTATAATCTTTTTATCTTGAGTAGCATCACCTAATCCTTGATTAATTACTATTTTTTTTAGGATTGGCACTTGCATCACTGAAGTATAATTAAATTGCTTCTTTAATTCTAAAGCTATAATATTCTTATATTGAACCTTTAATTGTGATGTATTCATCATTTGATCTCCTCTCCAGATTTTTTTGCAACACGTATTTTCTCCCCATTTTCGGTTTCTCTAATTGCAACACGCGTAGGTCCTCCACTTTTCGGATCTACTAAACTCAAATTTGACACATGAATAGGTGCTTCTTTCTTTACAAAACCGCCTTGAGGATTCTTGGCCGTTGGCTTTATACTTTTAGAGATTATATTTACTCCTTCCACTATTGCTCTTTCCTCAGAAACAAGTATTTTCAACACCTTATGAGGTGAGGGATATTTACCATTAGTACCCCTCTTATCCTTACTTTTTCCTGTAAGAACAAGAACCATATCTCCTTTTTTTATATGTAGTTTTCTCATATTATATCACAAACATAATTAAAGAACCTCAGAAGCTAACGATACTACTTTCATATTTACTGCACGTAGTTCACGAGCTACTGGACCAAATATTCGGCTCCCACGAATTTCGCCAGCATTATTTAATAAGACACAAGCATTATCATCAAAACGAATATAAGAACCGTCAGCACGTCGGATTTCTTTCTTTGTACGTACAATCAAGGCTTTTGAGACTACACCTTTTTTTAAATCGCTTGCAGGAATAACATTCTGAATAGCGACAACTATAATATCACCAATACTCGCATACCGACGTTTGGTCCCTCCAAGTACACGAATACACTTCGCCTCACGAGCACCACTATTATCACATACTGTAAGTCTCGATTCTGTCTGTATCATAACTATTTAGCCTTTTCTATAATTTGTATCAATCTCCATCTCTTAGTTTTACTTAAGGGACGTGTCTCCATTATTAAGACTGTATCACCAATATTCGCCAGACTACTTTCATCATGAACATGATATTTCTTTGTCTTTTGAACAAATTTACCATATATAGGATGCTGTTCTTTAAACTTAGCAGCAATAACAATAGTCTTATCCATCTTATTACTTACTACTACACCCTGTCTTAGTTTTCTTAAATTCCTTGTTTCCATCTGATCATTTTTCAAGTTCTCTTTTACGCATCTCCGTTTTCATACGTGCAATATCACGACGAGTGGTAGTTATTCGAGCAGAGTTTTCAAGAGGAGTAATATTATGTTCTAAACTCATTTTTATTAAAGCTCTCTTTTCTTCTGCAATCCTCTCAACCAGCTCTTTAGTATCAAGTATTTTAACTTCCTTATTTTTCATCACATTCAAGCATTTTTATCATAATCTCGTCTTACTATGAATTTTGTTTTAATTGGAAGTTTCTGCGCCGCAAGCCTTAATGCCTCTTTAGCTATATCAAAACTTACACCTTCAACTTCGAATAAAACCCTACCAGGTGTCACTGGGGCTACCCAACCTGCTGGATCGCCTTTACCCTTACCCATTCTCACATCAGCAGGTTTACGTGTAATTGGTTTGTCTGGAAAAATTCTAATCCATACTTGCCCCTGACGGTTCATATAACGATTTACCGCCACACGAGCAGCTTCTATCTGACGACTATCAATCCATTTAGATTCAAGAGTCTTTATTCCAAACGATCCAAAAGCTAACTGTGTACCTCTATGTGCATTACCCTTTCTTCCACGCCCATCCTGAGGTCTTCTATATCTTACCCTTTTTGGCTGTAACATGATAATCTTTTATTTCTAACGATTATTATTTCTTCTATAAACTCTCCCAGTTCTAACATTTCCATTATTAAAACGCGCATTTATCTTATCCTGAGTAAAGCCTGATGTCAAATCAATCTTTTTATAAAGTTCTCCTCTACAAATCCAGACCTTAATACCCAACAAGCCAACCTTTGTAAGAGCTTCTGTTTGACAATAATCTATATCAGCACGGAATGTATGTAATGGAGTACGTCCCTCTTTGAACATCTCTTTACGTGCTATCTCTGCACCATTGAGTCGACCTGAGATTTGAATCTTAATACCTTCTGCACCAGTACGCATAGTACTAGAAATTGCCATTTTTATTGCACGGCGGTAGGCTATCTTCCCTTCTATCTGTCGAACTATATTACTACCTACAATTGTAGCATCTAATTCCGGACGTTTAATCTCAAAAATATTGATTTGAATTTCCTTACCAAAGAGATTTTTCAACTCTTCCTTCAATTTATCAACATCTTGTCCACCTTTACCTATAACAATACCTGGACGTGCTGTACAAATTGTTATAGTTATTACCTTCAACGTACGTTCGATTATAATTCGTGAGACACTAGCTTTTTCAAGACGTTTATTCAGATATTTACGTATCTGTCTATCCTCAACTATATTCTCACCGAAGTTTTTACCACCGAACCAATTGGATTCCCAACCACGTACAATACCTAAACGGTTACTTATAGGATTAACTTTCTGTCCCATTCTATTACCTATTATTATTTACTTGTATTATCTTTTGATTCTACAAAAAGAGTGACGTGATTAGAACGTTTACGAATCCGATATCCACGTCCCTGAGGAGCAGGACGCATGCGTTTCATGGTAACACCCTCATCAACAAATATCTTAGAGATATAAAGTTCATTATCATCTGCCTTACGTTCATTCTTTGTTTCCCAATTTACAATAGCAGAGCGCAGGAGTTTCTCAACATCCTGAGCAGCAGCTTTTTTAGAAAACTTCAATATACTTAAGGCACGATTTACCTCCATCCCACGTACCATATCTACTACATATCTCATCTTACGTGGAGACGAAGGGCAATCTCTAAGTTTAGCAAAATACAGACTTCTTAGAGCCTCTTTATGAGCTTCTGCCTTTATATGTTTTCTTGCTCCCATTACTATTTAATTATATTTTCAACGAATTTTATCAAAGGTCTAACTTATTTTTTATTGTTACCAGAATGCCCTCCAAAGCGACGTGTTGGACTGAATTCACCAAGTTTATGACCTACCATATTCTCAGTAATATAAACCGGTATAAATTTATTCCCATTATGAACAGCAACTGTATGTCCTACAAAATCAGGAGAAATCATCGAAGCTCTAGCCCATGTCTTTACTACTGTTTTCTTTCCCTTCTCATTCATGATGAGAATCTTTTTTTCAAGAGAGACATTTATATAAGGACCTTTTTTTAATGAACGACTCATAATACAACTAACTCTTAATGTTTTTATTTCTTATTAGCTCTCTCTATAATATATTTATTAGAATGCTTCTTAGGAGCACGTGTCTTAAGCCCCTTAGCATACAATCTTGCGGGAACGAGGATGTCCTCCGGACTGACGGCCTTCACCACCACCCATAGGATGATCAACAGGGTTCATAACTACACCACGATTATGTGGACGACGGCCAAGCCAACGTGAACGACCAGCTTTTCCAGATTGCTCTAAGGCATGATCAGAGTTTCCGACACTACCTATAGTAGCCTTACAAGCAGAAAGTATTTTACGAGTCTCACCGGAAGGAAGCTTAATAACACAATAATTACCTTCGCGAGATGTCAGCTGTGCAAAATTACCTGCTGAACGTACGAGCAAAGCTCCTTGACCAGGACGCAATTCTATATTATGAATTACCGTACCAACAGGAATATTCGATAAAGGAATAGAATTACCAATCTCTGGTACAGCTTCAGTTCCAGAAAGTAACGTAGTACCAACCTCTAAGCCATTAGGAGCAATTATATAGCGTTTCTCGCCATCTGCATAGAATAATAAAGCGATTCTTGCAGAACGATTCGGATCATACTCTATAGTCTTTACCACTGCAGGAATACCATCTTTTTCTCGTTTGAAGTCAATAATACGAAACTTTTTCTTATGTCCACCTCCCATATAGCGGACTGTCATCTTACCTGTATTATTTCGACCACCAGTAGATTTTTTACCATAAACAAGAGACTTCTCAGGTACTTTTGCAGTAATATCCTCGAACATACCTATGATTTTATGTCTCTGTCCAGGTGTAACTGGTTTTAATTTACGTACTGCCATATCTCACTTAAATATTGCTATAAAAATCTATAATATCACCATTCTTCAATGTCACTATAACTTTTTTAAAAGCATTCTTTTTACCCTTTATAAGACCAGCTCTCGTATAACGTGACTGACGCTTACCAGAATAATTAATAGTATTTACATCGATTACGGTAACCTCATATAGGCTTTCTATTTCTCTCTTTATATCAAATTTATTAGCCTCTGGCTTAACTATAAAGCCATATTTCGGTCTAGCTAATTTCGTATAGGTATAGATCTTCTTTTCTTTCCGTATACTACCTTCCTTAAAGTTTTTCTTCCTAACAACATAGCTACGAGTTTCAGAGATTGCATTATTAGCCTCCCCTATCTTCTTGCTACACGTAATTATCTTCTTATCTTCAGAAGACTTTTCCGTTATTTTGGTCATCTTTTCAGTGACCAATGATTTTATTATAAATCCCATAATTATAGCTTCCTCTATTTATCTAAGATTTCTTCAATTCTCATCAAAGATTTCTCCGTTACAACGAGTACATCAGCATTCAACACTTTATATGAATTAGTCTGACTAGCAGTTGTAACATCAGCCTTTCTCAGATTACGAGCTGACAAATATACATTTTTTCTAACTTCAGGCAATATTAAAAGAACCTTTTCACCATCGATCTTCAAGTCTTTGACAACATTTATAAACTCCTTTGTTCTAGGAGCCTCAAAATCAAAATCTTCAACAACAATGATAGCTTGCTCCTGTGCCTTATAAGAGAGTGCAGACTTACGTGCTAGAGACCTTACTTTCTTATTTAGCTTAAAGCTATAATCACGTGGTTTAGGACCAAAAACTCGACCTCCACCAACAAGAACTGGTGAATTTATATCACCACGTCTAGCTCCTCCACCGCCTTTCTGACGACCTAATTTACGAGTAGAGCCAGAGTGTTCACTTCTTTCCTTAGTTTTACTTGTTCCCTGGCGCTGGGCGGCTAAGTATCGCTTTACATCAAGGTAGATAACATGATCATTTGGTTCAATCCCAAAGATATTTTCATTAAGAGTCACCTTACGACCAGTTTCTCGACCTTTAATATCTAATATATTAATATCCATTTATTTATTAATTATAAGAGTTGAACCAACACATCCGGCAACACTACCTTTTACAAGAAGTAGATTGTGCTCCGGAATTATCTTTAATACTTGGAGATTTTGAGTAGTTACTCTATCTCCGCCCATTTGGCCGCCCATTCGCATGCCTTTGAAAACCTTAGCAGGGTAAGAGCATGCACCAATAGAACCTGGCTTACGTGCACGGTCATCCTGTCCATGCGTTGACTGTCCAACACCTCCGAAACCATGACGTTTTACTACACCTTGAAATCCTTTACCTTTTGAAGTACCAACTACATCAACAAACTTGGTATCATTAAAGAGTTCTACGGTTATTGTATCACCTAGGTTATAATCCTCATTAAAACTGAACTCAGCCAAGTGTCTCTTTGGTGTTGTACCGGCTTTCTTAAAGTGTCCTTGTAAAGGTTTAGAAGTGTTCTTTTCCTTCACTTCGCCAAAACCTAACTGAACAGCCTTATAACCATCTTTTTCCTCTGTCTTCACCTGAGTTACAACACAAGGACCAGCTTCGATAACAGTGCACGGTAGATTCTTACCGTCGGCACTGAAAATAGATGTCATTCCTATTTTCTTTCCTAATAATCCTGGCATTTCAATTAATATTTAAAATGAATGAAGTTTATACTTATTATTAAACTTTAATCTCAACTTCTACGCCTGAAGGTAGTTCTAGTCTCATCAGAGCATCTACAGTCTTTGGAGTTGAACTATAGATGTCTATTAGCCGCTTGAAACTAGAAAGCTGGAATTGTTCACGGGCTTTCTTATTTACAAACGTAGAACGGTTCACTGTGTAGATTCGTTTATGGGTTGGCAATGGGATAGGCCCACTAACAATTGCCCCCGTAGTCTTAACAGCTTTAACTATCTTCTCTGCCGATTTATCAACTAATTGATAATCGTAAGATTTTAGCTTAATACGAATTTTCTGACTCATAGTCTTTTGTTTTTATTATTACAAATGAAGATGCATCCTCATAAGAGTCATACGCTATAAGGAATGCATCCTCTTATTAATTATTTTAATAATTCCGAATGTCCATTTAATTCATCAAGAATAGTCTTAGCGAGTGCGTTGGACACCGGAGAATGATGATCATACTCCATAGAAGACGTTGCACGGCCAGAGGTTATCGTTCTCAGAGTCGTTACATATCCAAACATCTCCGACAGCGGGACCATTGCCTTAACGATACGGGCACCACTACGAGCTTCATCCATTCCTTGTACAAGTCCGCGACGCTTATTAAGGTCACCTATTACATCACCCATATTTTCTTCAGGAGTAACGACTTCCACTTTCATTATGGGTTCCATGAGAACTGGAGTAGCCATTGGGCAAAGCTTCTTGAATGCTTGATGAGCTACAAGCTCGAAAGACAACTGATCTGAGTCTACCGGATGGAAAGAGCCATCAGTCAACGTTACCTTCATACCTGTCAGCGGAAAACCTCCAAGAACACCATTAGACAAACAATCCTTGAATCCTTTTTCAACAGCAGGTATAAATTCCTTAGGAATATTACCACCCTTAACCACGTTGACAAATTGAAGGTCACCTTCCGTGTAGTCCTCGTCTTTAGGTTCTATAGTAACGTCTATACAAGCAAACTTACCACGACCACCAGACTGTTTCTTATAAGTTTCACGACTCTGTGCCGACTTCGTAATGGCTTCCTTATAGTTAACCTGTGGTTTACCTTGATTACATTCAACCTTAAACTCTCGTTTCAAACGGTCGATGATAATATCCAGATGTAACTCACCCATTCCCGAGATGATTGTTTGCCCACTCTGTTCATCAGTACGTACTGTAAAAGTGGGGTCTTCCTCAGCAAGTTTTGCAAGACCGTTATCCAGTTTCGTTATATCAGCTTGACTCTTCGGTTCAACAGCAATAGAAATCACCGTATCAGGGAAAGTCATAGACTCCAATACTATTGGCTTATTCTCATCACAAAGAGTATCGCCCGTACGGATATCCTTAAAACCTACACCAGCGCCAATATCTCCTGCATCAATAGATTCCATTGGAATCTCTTTGTTCGAGTTCATTTGGAATAAACGACTTATACGTTCTTTTTTACCCGAACGAGGATTATAAACATAAGAGCCTGCTACGACCTTACCTGAATAGACTCTAAAGAATACCAAACGTCCCATAAATGGGTCAGTAGCAATCTTAAACGCCAGAGCCGAGGTAGGTTCATTTTCAGACGGTTTACGATCTTCCTCTTCGTCAGTATCAGGATTCGTTCCAACAATAGCTTGTGTATCGAGTGGTGAGGGCAAGAAAGCACAGGTGTAATCAAGCAGTGGCTGAACACCTTTATTCTTATAGGAGGAACCTAAAAGCATCGGACAGCATTCCATTGCAATACACCCCTTACGGACAGCCGCAATAATCTTTTCCTGGGGAATATCCTTTCCATCAAGATAGAGCTCCATAACTTCATCATCAAAGTTAGCAGCCGACTCCAGTAGTTTATCACGCCATTCATTAGCCTCATCAACCAATTCGGCAGGAATATCTTCAACATCATACTCCGCCCCCATAGTTTCATCATGCCAAAGAATTGCTTTCATCTTTATGAGGTCAACAACCCCTTTGAAGTTTTCTTCTGCTCCGATAGGAATCTGGATAGCAACAGGATTAGCTCCTAATACATCTTTCATCTGACGAACAGTCTCATAAAAGTCTGCACCGGAACGGTCCATCTTATTCACATAACCTATTCTTGGAACATTATATTTATCTGCTTGGCGCCACACTGTCTCCGACTGAGGTTGAACTCCATCAGCCGCAGAATAGGTTGCAATAGCTCCATCAAGCACACGCAAAGAGCGTTCAACCTCCGCAGTAAAGTCTACGTGTCCCGGAGTATCTATGAGGTTAATCTTGAAAGACTTCCCATCGTAGTTCCAATTACAGGTAGTTGCAGCCGATGTGATTGTTATACCGCGTTCTTGCTCCTGGGCCATCCAGTCCATTGTCGCAGCACCATCGTGTACTTCACCAATCTTGTGCGTCTTACCAGTATAGAACAAAATGCGTTCAGATGTCGTTGTCTTACCGGCATCAATATGGGCCATAATACCGATATTGCGGGTCAAATGTAAATCGCGATTTGCCATTTTCTTTTTTCCTTGTCTATGATATTAAAAGCCCTGTTTAAAATCTAAAATGAGCAAACGCACGGTTAGCCTCAGCCATACGGTGCATATCTTCTTTACGCTTGAAAGCGCCGCCTTGACTATTGAAAGCATCCATAATTTCAGAAGCCAGCTTCTCGGCCATGCTCTTTCCTCCACGTTTACGTGCGAATGCTATCATATTCTTCATCGACACGCTCTCTTTACGTTCTGGGCGAATCTCTGTCGGAACCTGGAATGTTGCTCCGCCAATACGACGACTTTTCACTTCAACCTGAGGAGTTATATTATCAAGAGCCTCTTTCCAAATCTCCAGAGGAGATTTTTCCTGGTCTTTTGCTTTCTCACTCACGATATCGAGTGCGGAATAGAATATCTCATAAGATATATTCTTCTTCCCATCATACATTAGATGATTTACAAACTTCGACACTCTTTGGTCGTTAAACTTGGGATCCGGGAGGATCACACGTTTCTTTGGTTTTGCTTTTCTCATTTTTAATATTAAAGCTTTTATTCTGCGGAGGCTGTCGTTTAACTTCGTTCTTCAACGCTCACTCTTGTCGTTTACTCAACCTATGGTTAACAATACTCCAGCAAAACTTATTTATTTCTTTGTTATACTCCTATATTCATCAGCCATCCCCGACTATTGAACTTGGAGTTTTGAAGTTCTGGTTTTTGTTTCCTCAGTGTTATAAGGTCTAAAAGGGGCGAACTTCAATTATGCTTATTTTTTAGCCTTAGGACGTTTAGCTCCGTATTTTGAGCGGCGTTGAGTACGGTTAGCAACTCCTGCCGTATCGAGAGTGCCGCGAACAATGTGATAGCGAACACCCGGGAGGTCCTTAACACGACCACCACGAACTAAAACTATACTGTGTTCTTGCAAATTGTGGCCTTCTCCTGGAATATAAGAGTTAACCTCTTTTTGATTTGTCAAACGAACACGGGCAACTTTTCGCATTGCCGAATTAGGCTTCTTAGGAGTTGTTGTGTAAACACGGACACAAACGCCACGACGCTGAGGACAATTATCCAAAGCCGGCGACTTGCTCTTTCCAACAATCACCTTTCTACCTTTTCTTACTAATTGTGAAATAGTAGGCATGATTCTTTATTTTATTTTTTATTCGTATTTGTCTTGTCAGAGATGGATTGAATGCATCGCTTTGAAAACTAGCCCAATTCAAACCATATTCGGGCCGCAAAAATACAAACATTATTCTGTAACCAACAACATGGCTTATTTATGAAGGTTCTATCTACACATCTTTTAACAATAGATAACTTATAAATACTCTTCCAGGTGTAACTTTCCAGGATTGAGGAGGGGACGGAAAGGTGTTTTTTCCGGATGTTAGACAAGAAAAGGCGCAAGCCTTACTTTGCATTGCATGCTTGCGCCTTTAGTTGATTAGTTTACCTTCCAAAGACCTTAATCGTAAGGAGGTACAGGATGTCTAGGGCTTCTTCTTTTTCTTATCGTCGCCTTTCCACTCTTCCCACCAGATTTGTTCGCTCACCATTGAGCGGGTAGACACCTTTCCGCTGGCAGTGCGACCGGTTTCGGGAATGAAGCGCACACGAACATTTTCGATATGTGCTGCTGTCACATCTTCGGCCTTGTCCATTCCCTTGCCTTTTGCGGCTATGGTGTAGTAGAATGTGCCAATGCCCTCGAGCTTAACGGTGCGTCCCTCTTTCATGAAACTACTCAACACCTTACCCAGGTTTTTCAACACGGCGTAGGTATCTCCCCGGCTTACGGTCGAGATTTCAGCCAACTCGTCGGCTACTTCGTCTGTCGTAGCCGGCCTTCCAACAATAACGGCTTGTGGATACCACTTGCCGTTGATTTTCTTCAGAACTTTCTTAAAGAATGCCATAATCGATACATTTAAAAAATTAATAACTATTCGTTCTATATAGGTAATGATTCCTATAGTCTATTGTCGTACAGAATCACCCCGGAGGTGATATAGGATCAGTCCGGGACTGATGTAGGATCGGTATGCTACTGATGTAGGATCAGTTCGGTACTGATGTATCATCATCTTGGAGCGATGATTTTATTCATCCCAAACCGATGTTCTTTTATAACCTATTTCCTCCGTTTCCTCTTCATCTTCGAAAATATCTTGCTTGGCATCTCCGCCGCCACCGGCCGAGCCGCCACCTATGGGCAGAGATATGGTTTCGAGCAACGACTCCGTTTCAAGGAGAGTTATTTCAATACGCGGCGAGATGTATGTTTTCTTTTCCATCATTGATTGTTGCTTTAGTGTGAATCAGAACTTATAGAACTTCTTGCCGTTCTTGATATATATTTCTCCACTCTTAAGAGCGTCGACATCCGTACCGAGCAGCTTGCCGTCGAGCGAATAAATCTTGCCGTCGCCCTTTTCGATGTCCTCTTCTGCATTATCAATTCCGGTTGTTTCGTTTTCGTCGTCGAGCACGATAGCGAATCCCTTAGCGGGCGTCGGACTGGTAGAGCGAATATAAGCCCTAAACGAATGCACAGTTCCGTTCGGATTATCCGTCTTAATCGGTTTCCACGTATTACTCTCTAGATTATAATATCCACCTGCAGCCGCCGTGGCATTATCGATATTTACAGTCGTCCCACCAAAGAATATCGTACCATCAGCCGTTGCCGGAACCTCGATTGTAGGTGGAGTAACCGGCACTTGAACGTTCATTTCAGTACCGAACGTATGCGTTCCGCCATCAGTTGTACGGACAAGATATGGTTTATTAGCCTCCAATTCTGTACCTCCATCGCCAATAGATACAAAACGAAAGTATGAACCACCACCAGTTTTTGCTGTTAATTCATAAGCACGCATCCCATTGGGAAGAGTTGCCGGATAAGGCAGACAAAGAGTATAATAACGTGGGCTCCCCCATGAATTACCATAAAAAGAACGCCCTGAATAAGTAGCTTTAGTTGCCAAGAATGGGTGTTGAATAGGATAATCGCACCAAGTACTAGAGTAGTTATCATAAACAACGAAATTATCACAAGTATTGCCTATAACAAAGTTTTCTTGTCCAGATTCGGCTATGCTAGAGCCTCCTGAAAGATACACCATAGTAAAAGGTTCGATTCCTCCAAAAATATTATATCCACTATATTCTCGTGTCAAAGTTGTGATTAATGGTGGTAGGCCGGCCATGTCTATATATTTGAGATTTCTAGACATTCCAAAAATATTTCCTACTTCAAAATTTATATTTGGATTGTCCTCGAACTTTATTATATCAAGCCCTGTATTTATGAATGCAAAGTTTTTTACAGTTCTAACACTACTTGGAATAATTAGGGTTCCTCTAAGATTATAACAATCCTGAAAGACTTGCCCTTCAATCGTTGTAAGGCTGTTAGGGAGCACCATAGGTCCTCTAAGAGCATAGCAATAACAAAAGATTCCATTTTTAAGTGTCGTTAGATTGTTTGGTAAAGTCACAGGCCCTGTAAGAGAACTACACATGTAAAAAGCATTTTCTCCAATAGTTGTTACACTATTTGGTATTACTAAAGCACCTGTTAATCCTTCACAGTATTCAAAAGCACCTCTTTCAATTGTCGTAATACCATTAGATAAATTCAAACTCGTTAATGACCTACATCCTAAAAAAGCATCCTCACCAATTGTTGTTACATTACTAGGAATAGTCAAAGTTCCCGTAAAATTGCAATAAGTAAATACTTGCTTCCCGATTTCTGTAATACTACTAGGTATAATTAATGAGCCTGTAAAATTAGCCCCCCAAAAAGCCATATCTGCTATAGTAGTAACACTATTGGGTATAACTAATGATCCAGTTAAGCCAGTGCATTGAGAAAAGGCGGTTCGCCCTATTGTTTTAACACTGTTGGGAATAAAAAGCTGACCTATTAAATTTGACTTTGACATAAAAGCTCCGTCTCCAATTGTAGTCACAGGATAGCTTATACTTCCAATAACTATCGCATTAGGAATATTAATTGGGCCAGTGAATGGGCTTTGTTGAGTTGTACCTGTAATAGTAGCCTCTAATCCATTAATTTGATATGTCCATTCAAGTCCGTTAGCTGTGTAAGTTCCCGACTGTGCTTGGATACCTATTGCAAGAGTCAGGAAGAAGATGATGAGATAGATTTTTTTCATTTGAATTACTTGTTATTTGTGATTAGAAACGAATATAAAATTCATCCTTACGCCGGGTTAAATAGCCCAGCGGAAAGGACATAAAAAGTGGCACGAAGAATCCTTTAGGAATCCCCGCGTTTATTGGGTTTACAGCACACTTCGCGCGCGCGTAAGATAAAGTAAAAAATGTATTATTAGAGCTAGGTGCCAATGTGTGTGTGTGTGTGTGTGTGTGTGTGTGTGTGTGTGTGTGTGTGTGTGTGTGTGTGTGTGTGTGTATTAGCAAATTATTTGGAACAACCAAACATTTAGCACAAAAAGATGCAGGGAAATCGAAATTTCTCTGCGCTACATTATTGCTATAGAATGATATTGATAACCGTTTCACGGTGGCAAAGATAAGTAGAGTTTATTTAATAAACAAAAACAGTGCAAAAGAATCATCTGTTTTATAGCGTTTTAGCCGGGCTATAATTTCGGCTCGTGGGTGCGATAAACCAGATAGTCGCCATCGGCATACACTGTGAACCTCGGGCCTAGAGCTTCGTTGAGCGTACCTTGCCACTGCTCTTTAAAGGGATAGGCCGGCCACTTCAAACCGTAGCTCGACAGCTGCCTACAAGAGATATTAAAGATGCTCACCTGCTGACCGGCAAATGAACAGAACTCTGTATTACCCGATGAAGGGCAAAACCAGCCATGGTCGGTTATCATCACCGGACAGACACCCAGCTCACGACGATAGCGCATAAGCAGCGAGATATTGCCCAACGTATGGTTTTCGCGCTTACCAGTTGCCCCCAGATATATGAAATTACGCTCGGAGGTTCGGGTGAGGGCGAATCGGGTGGCCTTGGTGAGGTCGTTATCATCCTGCTCATCGAACTGATGATATATCTCTTTATATCGTTCACGCAGCGAGGGCGATATAGAGTCGCCATCGCCTATCACAGCCGTGGGTTCGAGTCCGTACTCAATGAGCTCGGCTAGCGCACCATCGCACACATAAAGCTCTTTTGCTTTACGAAGAATAGCGAGCGGTACTTCATGCCTAGGGAAATCGCCGGCGGCAAGAATCACCACACCGTCAGACGGGAGTTGCCCCTCGTGCCGGATATCGGCCTTGTAATCGCGCTTCCATTTGCGATAACCCGCCACAGCTATCACAGCATATAGAGCATAGAGAACGGCGGTAAAAGGTATATCCTTATATATATATAAGGTGGAGAGTTCAAGGTCGACAACAATCCATATCCACCACTGCTCGATATATTTTCGAGCCAGAGCCCACAGGCCAATAAAGCTAAGTGCATTGCCGAAGCTATCGAGTACCGGTACAGTGGAGTTAGTAAACTTCACGAGCACCAGCCAAAGTGCTCCCCAAAGAACGAAGAACACAGCGGTAGCAGGCAACACCAGTCGACGTGGGAAATGCGAAACAGGCAGTTCTTTCTGTTCGTGCCTGCCTAACTTCCAGAACAGGAAGCCGTAAATAGCAGCAAGAGCGTAATAAATCTGCATTCCAAAGTCGGCATACAGTCCGGCCTCGTAATAAACGAACATATAAACCACAGGCATCACGATTCCCGTTAGCCAAAGCCATATACTAGCCTTATATTCCTGATAGATGTAAACCAAGCCTATGAGCGTGCCCAATAGGTCAAGCCAGTGAGTGGATATGAATTCCTGCATCAGAATCGAAGTGTTATACTACCCATCATATTAAATCCGGCCATGGGCATAAAACCCAGCTGCCAATAGCGATTCTGAGGTGTGTAGTGAGCCGACTGACTGACGGCTGTATAGGCCCATCCACTGGCGGCGTAGTGATTATTGAAGATGTTGTTCAAGTCTAGACCTAAGAATATTTGTTTCAGGCCAAGAATTGTACGATGTAATCCGATGTTATACGACAGGTTTATATCAGTTTGCGAATAGCGCGGTAGCGACCGGTCTTTATTTTCAGTGTTGTCGAGATATTGCCGGCTCACGAAGTTAGTGTGCCAAACAGCCTCGAGCGATTTATAGTGGAAGTTGATAAACCCGTTCAGGATAGCCGACGGTGAGAATGAAAGCACCGAGTTATCATAGTGCACAACGGCAGGATGCTTGTCGTCGTCCCAGTTGTCGATGTATTCGTCGAAATCTTTTATTCGATTCGTACTCAAAGCAGCGTTGGCCTCGAGGGTCAGGCACGATAGAGCATCCCAGGCAGCGGTGATTTCAGCTCCCATACGATAGGAGCGGGCTATATTCGTTGTGAGATTCTCGCCGATGTCGCTTTTCTCACCAGTTTGCACGAACTGGTCTTTATAGTTCATGTAGTAGAAGTTCACACCTGCTCTTGCACGCGGAGCAGAGTATTGATAGCCCAGTTCTGCGTCCAGCAGATGCTCGGCTTTCGGTGCAGGATATTTTCCGTTGTCGGTGAAATTACTACGTTCGGGTTCTCTGCCGGCATAGGCCACCGAGGCATAAGCACGATGCGGCCCACTATGAAAGCTTATCCCAGCCTTAGGGTTCCAGAAATTATATGTGGCACGAATATCGAGTATCTGGTTCAGGAAGGTGCCATCAGCCTGCTTGTAAAACTTATCATTACGTCCATCGGTGGTGTAGCCACATGGCGATATTGCACGTCGGCAAACAAATCCAACATGCTACTTGCATGATAGGTTGCCTTGCGAAAGCCGAATAATCGTTCTTGCGTGCCTTAGAGTCATAATATCGGTGTCCTGTGAAATCTTGTATCTGTCCACGATTGGCCACGTAAGTGAGATAACCGAAATGACTGCCGCGGAATTGTTGTAAGTTCACCCCGCCGAGAACATCCCACTGTTCATCGCGATAATTCACGTTGTAAACCACACCATAGGTATGTTGAGACAGTCCCTTCTTCCGCACAAAATCGCTCCGCTTCACTTTCTTACCATTCACGTCGGTTGCAACGAGTCCGAACTTGTCGAACTTATTATTTTGGCGGAACTCGCTGTAATACCCGTAACCGTAGGTGTAATGAACGGATAGGTTATGTGTCCAGTGTTCGGATGGTTTCCAGGCGGTCGAGAGAATATTATGGTTCTGATAGAAGTTATCGGTTGTTCGCCTCCATAACGAACCGCCATCCATCGTGTAGCGTGATGTTTTATAGTTGCCATTCGCATCCTTGACGAACTTCCGGTTAACATCATCGAACTCCAAGCTTTCGTATAGCGGATTGAATCGCCCCAGCCCATGGGCATAAATATCCTGGTAGGTTCGTATACCCTCCATCATTAGCGACCCGTCGCTGTTTCCTGCCACTACGCCATTCCATGCCTGACCGGTTTTCTCGAAGTTGCCTATGTTCTTATATCGCACCTGAAAGTTGTTGCCCAACCATGTCAGTCCGCCATAGTATGAGCCCGACCGGCCGGCTGTGCCGTGTAAATATCCATCGGTACCGGTTTCGTGATACGCTCCGTCGAAAATGAATCCTTTACCTAGCAATCCGGTGGAGAAATTCAGACCGGTGTTATAAGTATTGTAGGAACCATACGAGCCACTCAACTCCAACTTAGGTTTCTTTGAGGGCGTAGCAGTGGCTAACGAAATGGAGCCTCCGAAAGCTCCGTCGCCGTTAGTCGACGTGCCTATTCCGCGCTGTACCTGCACGCTTCCAAGTAGGGCACTGAACGAATTCATATTTGCCCAGAACACTGTTTGGTCTTCGGGCGAATTGAGTGCAACGCCATCGAGCGTAACGTTGATTCTACTTCCGGCAGCCCCACGAATACGCATAGCCACGGTTCCGGTTCCGAGTCCGTTTTCGCCCCATGCCAGTATACCCGGTGTTCTAGTCAGCAGTAACGGAAGCTCACGCCCGCTGCGCGAAAACTTTTGCAGTTCGCCCTTCTTGATGTTAGCCACAGCATAGGGCGCATTTTTCTGTGCACGCACACCGGCCACAATAACCTCGGCTAGCTCTTCATGCGTGAGAGTGTCGGCGCTGTTTTGCGCCTTCGTTGCAGCCACACATATAAGTGAAGCTGCAAACATGATGAATTTCTTCATGTTTGTGTATTATGAAATGATTATTAAAAGGGGAGAGTAAAAATCCCTACGTCGGTATTATCCGCATCAGGTTCTCGGGTATATTCTCAGCACCGCCCAAACGAGCGAGCACCCCTTAGCTTCCACTCTGGAAGCCGGAGGCAAAGGTAAGATTTTATGACGAAACCATATTCCTCCCTCTATCACGTCTCTACAGCCCATCAATAGTTGTGTTCTATGCAACAATAGTTCTAATCAATGAACTATTCGTAATTCCGAACAGGATGCTATCATAACTTTGCGAGCAATTAATTAGTCGGCCGATTAACTCGGCGGGCATAACAAAAAAAATAAAAGGTATATAGGCATATGAAAAGTAAAGTAATTGCATTCTTAGAGTTTGCGTCGAATCTTCGCCAAACGGGTTTGAACTTAATCCGTGTGGCTATACTGATTGTTTTCGTTTGGATAGGCGGGTTGAAATTTACCCACTACGAGGCCGACGGTATCGTGCCCTTCGTGGCCAATAGTCCTTTCATGAGTTTCTTCTACGCCAAGGAAGCTCCGGAATACAAAGAATATAAAAATAAGGAGGGCGAACTGGTACTGAAGAACCGACAGTGGCATGAAGCTAACCGCACTTATACGTTTTCCTACGGTCTTGGTTGTCTCATCATGTCGATAGGCATCCTGGTGTTCCTCGGAATGTTCTGGCCCAAGGTTGGTATTTTCGGCGAACTGCTGTGCATAATCATGACTATAGGTACGTTGTCGTTCCTGGTAACCACACCAGAATGTTGGGTGCCCAATCTTGGTAGCGGTGAGCATGGATTCCCGTTGCTTTCGGGGGCAGGCCGACTTGTAGTTAAAGACACCGTGATATTGGCCGGAGCTATTACATTGCTTTCCGACACGGCAGGAAAACTCCTAAAGCAGTTCAAAAATTAGTCTACTTGTACAGTTAAGGAAAACGTTCGGGGAATATCCTCGAACGTTTTTCTATATCCAAATCACAACCGCAAATCCTAGAGTAATCTTCTAACATGCCTATCTTTGCACCTCTAGAAAATATTAGTATTAAGAAAACCGAAATGCAAAAAAAACTATTCGTTCTGCTCTACATCTGGCTAACTGTTGCTATGACAACCAACGCTTCGTCGACAATCCCGGTTAAGGGAAAAATAATACAACCCGATAACCCCAACATCTGCTATGTCGGGCGAATTTCGTTCAGCAACCCTCTGCGCCCTACTTTCAATTGGCCGGGAATCGAAATCGCCGCCCGATTCACCGGTACATCGCTAAAAATGATTGCTAAACCGAAAAGCGGATATTTCGTTTGCTCCATAGACGGAGCCGAACCTTTCAAGGTGAGCTTTAACAGCGAAAAAGATTCGGTAGTGAACCTAGCCACAGCCCTGCAAGACCGTGACCATGAGGTTCGACTAACCTACATCATCGAAGGTCTGCAGCGACACGCCGAATTCTTGGGATTCGCCATCGATGAAAACGCCACAATCCTTCCACCACCCATAATGCCCGAAAGGAAAATAGAATTCATCGGGAACTCCATAACATGCGCTTTCGGAATAGAAAGTATCGACGGTCGAGACCCCTATGAAGACGAAACCGAGAATCATTACCTAAGCTATGCCGCAATAGTTAGCAGAAATCTCAACGCCCAGCATTTCGCAATCGCACGAAGCGGACATGGAGTGTACAGAAATTACAACGGACCGCGCGAAGGAACCCCCACCAATCTACCAGGCGAATACGCCTACACCATTTTCGAAGACTATAACGAGAAATGGGATTTCGCACGCTGGACACCACAAGTTGTGTGCATCAATCTGGGCACGAACGATTTCTCTACAAACAACTACGACCCTGCACGATATGAAGAGGCTTATCGTAATTTCATCCGTACGATTCGAGCTTATTATCCCGACGCCGCAATCGTTTTGCTCAATGGGCCGATGCTAAAAGCTCGCGAGAATAAACTCCAAGCCTCAATTCTCAACAAATTACAGCGAGAGTTTCACAAGCAGGGCGATAAGCATATTTTCCGTTTTGAGTTTCATTCCAAACGGGCGAACTGGGCTACGGCGCTTGCTACCATCCAAGTCTCAAGCAACACGAACGAATGGCCGAAGAACTCACCCCATTTCTCCGACAAATAATGAACTGGTAGCAATAAACCCCATCGTCCCACCCACTCGGCCGTTAGGCCGAATGGGCATAAATATCCAAACATAACAGGGTCAGGGAAATGTTATGAGGCTCGGCCGATAGGCCGCA